>NZ_BMQM01000033.1 GCF_014648115.1 Deinococcus seoulensis | reverse complement strand
CTCAAAACATCTTTGGGTGGTTCCGGCACGCCCATCCATCGGCATTCTTATGACAAACGCTCTAACGGGTCAGGCCGCTGCGGCGGTCCATGTACGCCGCGTACGCCGGGTCGGCGCTGCGCAGCAGGACGGCCATGACGCCGTGCTCGTCGATCTGCACGCCCTGAAAGCGGAAGCCCGCGCGGAGTTTCGGGATCAGGACCGCGTTGTTCGTCAGGTGATGGTGACTGCGCACCAGGGCGTAACTCTCGCCGTGCAGGGCGTCCAGCACGACCGGTAGCAGCCGCGTGTACACCCCCTGTCCCCGGTGGGCGGGCAGCAGCGCGGTGTTCACCATGTACGCCGTGCGGGTATCCCACGCGCGGCTGATCTGCCACCCGGCCACCTGCCCCGCGTGGCTGATCAGCCAGCTCCACAGCGGGCCGTGCGGCGCGGGGGCGGGTTCGCGGTCGCCCCAGTCGAACGAGTCCGTCTCGTACGCGCTGGCCTCCAGCTGCGCGTAGACCCCCTGGTACGTGGCGGTCGGCACGCGGTGCAGGCGGTATCCGCCGCCCAGGTCCACGCCCGCCTCCGCTTCTGCCGGGAGGGGGAGGCCGGGCGCGTCGGCCAGACCGGGCAGTCCTTCGTCCGGGACGCCCAGTCGCCGCGCCGCCTCACCTGAGGGCGCGCGCAGGCCGCTGCGGACGTGCATCGCCTGCCGGTACGTGTCGTCCAGGCTGAGGGTCAGCGCGGCGTTCACCCCGCCCTCGTAGGCGTTCAGGCCCTGCAGGTGAAACCCGGCCCGCAGCTTCGGGAGGATCACGGCGTTGTTCGTCGCGCGGTGGTGACTCTTGACCAGCGTGAAGCCCGCCGCGCGGAACGCGTCCAGCAGGTGCGGCAGCAGCCGCGAGTACACCCCGCGCCCCTGATGCTCCGGCAGCAGCCCGGTGTCGGCCATGTACACCGTCCGTTCGTCCCGTGCGTGCGCGTGATGCCAGCCGATCAATTCCGCGCCTTGGTACACGCCCCAGTTCCACGAGTCGCCCAGCGGCGGGGCCGCCCGCACCGGCGGATCGAAGGCGTACAGCGAATTCCCGCCGAAGATCCGGTCCTCCAGCCGCGCGCACGCCTCGCGGTACGCCTCCAGTGAGATCGGGCGGGCCGAGTACCCGCTGCCCAGGTCAAGGTCAGTCACGCCGACACTCTGGCACACGCGGTCAGCGGACGCGGTTCATGTGCAGGTTGTACAGCGTGCCCTGCCACTCTGCGTTCCCCTGAAGGGTGAAATGGATGTCCTCCAGCGACACCTCGCGGCCCTGGGCGTCCACGAAGCGTTCGGCGTCCAGCGGGCGCAGGCCCAGCGCCTGCCCGATCAGGGTCAGCAGGCGCGGTTCATCCAGCAGGTCGCGGAAACTCCCGAACGACACCTGCCGCCCGCTGCCCGGCGCGACACCCCCCATGTACCTCGGGTGGGCCGCGCCGCAGGCCGGGCAGGAGCCCAGCAGCCCCAGCTGCTGCTGATAGACCAGCCAGCGCTGCCCGCATGCGGGGCATTCCACGGTGCAGCTCGGCTGATCCCCGGGCAGCGGCTGGAACGGCATGGGTCAGGCGTCCTGCTGCCAGGGCGTCCCGGTGGGCTGCTGCTGCGTGACGCAGTGGAAGCTGCCGCCCCCCTCGATGATCGCGCGGCTGCTCAGGCCGATCACCTCGCGGCCGGGGAACAGCGGCGTCAGGACCTCCAGGGCGCGGGCGTCGTTCGGGTCGCCGTACTGCGGGACGACCACGAAGCCGTTCCCGATGTAGAAGTTCGCGTACGTGGGCGGCAGGCGGCCCTCGGCGCCCTCCAGGTACGTGGCGGGCAGGGGCAGTTCCACGATGCGGAAGGGCTGCCCGTCCTGGTCGGTCATGGCGCGCAGGTCCGCGAGGTTCTTCGCCATGACCGCGTGATTGGGGTCCTCGGGGTTGGGTTCGACGCTGGTGACGATGGTGCGCTCGTCCGTGAAGCGCGTGATGGTGTCGATGTGCCCGTCCGTGTGGTCGTTCTCCAGGCCGCCGTCCAGCCACAGCAGCTTGCGCACGCCCAGCGTGTCGTTCAGCAGCGCCGCGTACCCTTCCTCGGTCAGGCCGGGGTTGCGGGTGTCGGTCAGGAAGCACGAGCGGGTGGTCAGGCCCACGCCCAGCCCGTTCACTTCCAGGCCGCCGCCCTCCAGCACGAACGGCTGCGCCCAGCGCTGCGTGCCCAGGTGCCCGGCCACGTACTCGGGCACGAGGTTGTCGTGATCCCAGTTGAACTTCCCGCCCCACGAGTTGAACTGCCAGTCCGTCAGCGCCAGATCGCCCTCACGCTTCACGAAGATGGGGCCGTTGTCCCGCACCCACACGTCGTCCAGCGGCACGCGGTGATAGGTGACGTTCGCGCCGTCCAGGCGGGCGCGGGCGTCAGTCTCGCTCTCCTCATCGCGGACCAGCAGGTGCAGCGGCTCGAAACGCGCGATGGTCCGCACCAGCCCGGCGAACTCGGCGCGCACGCCCTCCAGATGACCGAACCACAGGTCGTCGTCGGCGGGCCAGCTCATCCAGGTGGCGGCGTGCTCGGCCCACTCGGCCGGCATACCGAACCCCAGTTCGCGGGGCGTGGGGTCGTGCGGGGCGTCGTGCGGCGTGGCGGCAGGGGAGAGGTCGGACATGCCCGCCATTAAAACAGACCCCGGTGCGCGGATTGTCTGATGAGGCGGCATGGGGTGGGCCGGGAGAGGAAGTGTCGACTTCCGCCAGCCGCCTCCTTACGCCAGCCGCGCCTGTGCGTAGGTGGTGGCGAGGTCCGGGCGGCCCGCCTCGATCAGCGCCTTATCCCGGATGCGGCACGAATCGCACACCCCACACGGCTCCTCGCCGCCCTGATAACAGCTCCAGGTCACGTCAATCGGCACGCCCACCGCCAGCGCCTCGCGCACGATGTCCGCCTTCGTCATTTCCGCCAGTGGCGCCGTCAGCACCGCCCCACGCCCCTCCAGGCCCGCCTTCGTCGCCAGGTCCGCCAGCGTCTGGTACGCCGACAGGTACTCCGGCCGGCAGTCCGGGTACCCGCTGTAATCCACCGCGTTGATCCCCAGGAACACCCGCTCGGCATCAATAGCTTCCGCGAGACTCAGACCCACGGCAATAAAGACCGTGTTGCGCCCCGGCACGTACGTCGGCGGGATCACGCCGTCCTCCGTCCCGTCCGTCGGCACCACCATCGACTCGTCCGTCAGGGCACTCCCCCCGAACGACCCGATGTTGATGTCAATTACCCGGTGATCAGCCCCGAAGTGCGCCGCGACCGTCGCCGCCCGCTCCAGCTCCACCGTATGCCGCTGCCCATACCGGAACGACAACGCCGTGCACGCATACCCGTCCCGCGTCGCCATGCCCAGCACCGTGCTCGAATCCAGCCCACCCGACAGCAACACCACCGCGCGCTTCTTGCCTTCAGTCATACCCAACCTCCAAAAGACCCCTCACCCAACCCTCTCCCCACGGAAGAGGGCTCCAGAAGCTCAATACCCCAGGGCCGCGTTCCCGCCGAGGGGGATGAGGCGTTTGTCGCTGTGCGCGTCGAGGTCGTCGGCGCGGTACAGCTTGTGCATCTGGTACCCGGCCCGCAGGCGCGGGTTCTCCTTGACCGCCTGCGTGATCGCGTTCAGGACGGTCAGGTCCCGTTCGCGGGCCTTGCTCCACTCGGGGTGCAGCCAGATCACCGCGTCGTCCGGCAGGCCGGTCAGGGTGTCCAGTCCGGCCTGGATGTCGCTGGGGTCGTGGACGATGATCTTCACCTCGTCCGCGAGGGCCACGACGTCCGGCAGCGGGGGCTGCCCGAAGGGTTTCGGGGACAGCGTCACCCAGTCCAGCCCGCCGCGCAGCGGTGCGATCCCGCTCGTCTCGATGTGCACCCGGCGACCCAGGGCGTGCAGGGCGTCCGTCAGGGGCGCGAGGTCGAACAGGATCGGCTCGCCCCCCGTCACGACGACCACCGCGCCGTCCGGACTCTCGGCCCGCACCACGTCGGCCAGTTCGCCTTCGCTCATCAGGGTCACGCCGTCCGGACGGTACTCCCGGTGCCACGTTCCGGCACTGTCGCACCACGGGCAGGCCTGCGGGCAACCGTACAGCCGGATGAAGTACGCCGCGCGCCCCAGGTGCACCCCCTCGCCCTGCCACGTGTAGAACCGCTCGTAGACGGGATAGTTCACCCGTTCACTCCCAGTACTCGCAGGAGCTGTCGGGTGTTTCCCACAGCGTCACGTGCAGGCGCAGGTCCGCGCCGTCGTCGCCCTCGGGCAGGTCGGCGCGCACGCGGTCCATGGTCTTGCGGTGGATGTACGCGGCGATGACCTCGGCGGTGGTGTCGTCGCCCAGGTCCGGGAGGTCGTTCAGGTACGCGTGATCCAGGCCACCGGCGTCGACGTCCTTCTTGGCCCACTTGAGGGTCTTGAAGTCCGCGACCATGATGGCGCGCTTGACGTGCGCACTCGGGCGCAGGCGGTCACTGGTGAGTTCCATCCGCACGCGGTACGTGTGCCCGTGCAGCCTCCCGCACGGCCCGTCGTAGCCGGTGATCACGTGCGCCGAATCGAACGTGAACTCCGAACTCAGTTTCCAAGGCATCCGTTTACGCCCCCTTGGGCTGATGGTCAGGCGCGACGTACCGCACGGTGCAGATCGTGTTCAGGCCCCCGCGCATGCCGTAATCGCAGCGGATCTCCATGCTCAGGGGGTTCAGCAGGTTCACCAGATCCGCCAGCACCCGCCGCGTCGCGTGCTCGTGGTAGATACCCACAAAGCGGTAGCTGGTCAGGTAGTACTTCAGGCTCTTGAGTTCCACGCAGGATTCGCGCGGCAGGTACCGGATCTCCAGCCGCCCGAAATCCGGCAGGCCACTCCAGGGGCACACCGGACTGAACTCGTCCGTCACGATCTCGATCTGCATCGGCTCGCCCGGGTACCGCACCGGGTCGTCCTCGCGGATGTGCGGGAAGGTGCCCAGCACCGCCACGTCAATCGCGTCCAGGCCCTGCACGTCGTAGCGGCGGTCGAACCCGGGGTTCTGGGGGCCGCAGTCGGCCCCGGCGGTGGCCGGCGTGTTCACAGTGTTCGTCATGTTCTCTCCCTGACGGTCCCGCCGCTTGGTACGGACAGGCCGGGACGACAGCACAGGTCGTCCAGTGATGGGGAAACCTGCACGGAAGGCAGGCTCGCCGGGCATTATCCGCGCCCGCCGCCCCGCTGCCTAGGGCCACGCTGCCCGAACGGCACAACGAAACCCCCACCGCTGGGATGGGGGACTTTCTTGATGGTGGCCAGGGCCGGACTTGAACCGGCGACCCAACGATTTTCAGAAATTCGTTGCTCCACCATCTGCAAATATCCCGTCTACGACAGTATAAATCGGGAATCTCAAATCGTCAAACTGCCTGGAGGGCAGACGATTCTACGCCCTGTTGATTTATGAGACGCTCCGCCTTCGTTGGTGCGCGTCGATACAATAGAAGCACTCAGGTAATCTGGTAGATCTCCCCGGCTTACTACCCACTGTGAGCCCGTTGAGAGCATACCAGTTCGTTTCTTTCTCGACTGGCCGCCGCATGGTGGCCGGCCGAATTGCTGTACAAGGAGTCCACATGAAAGAATTTTTCGATGTCGCTACCATACGCTCGCGCCTGGAAAGTATAGATGTTGATCCGGTGACCAAACAGGCTTATCTCAGCACTCTGCTGAACATCAATGCGATTAGCGACCTCCTCAGTCCGCATCCCGAGATGGAAGAGGAGGATGGCCGCCCGCAGCTGGAGCGGCTGTTCCAGGCTCACCAGAGCCGCAAGCAGCAACTTGAACAGGAGTTCCCGGTTCTGGCTACGCTCTCACGGCCTGCAGGTTGGAGGCCTCAGTGAATGCCGACTTTGCGGAGACGCGGAGGTGAGTTCTTTAATACAGTACGGCGTGATGGCTGCCCATATCTCCCTTCCCAAAGCACTCCTGACTGAACGCACATCGAGTGAGAACTGATTCTGCATGGCGAACGTTTATTACGGCAACAACGGTGTCATGGATCTGATGCCTGAGACGTTGGACCGGCTGAAGGGACTTCCTGCCAGTTGGAACGTCATCGTGAACGTCCGGCCTGTGGCTCGGTTGACCGCACGTGAATTGGACGCGATTGTGCTGACGGAACGGGCCGTGCACGTCCTTGAGTTCAAGCGGTCAGAGGCTCCAGTGAAGATCGCCACTGATGGGACGTGGTTGCAGGGTAGTCGACCGATGCGTGGCGGAATCGGCAACGAGTCGCCTGCAGAGCAGGTGGTGAACAGCACCGACGCGTTCAAATCGATCCTGATGGAGCAGTTTCCTCGACTGGCGCGAGCAGTGTTCCCGTGGGTCGTACTTGAGAAGTACAACCCCAACAACTGGTTCGGTACGCCGCCCCGCCGCATGAACCCGAAGAAGTGGCACGATGTCGGTTACGCAAAGGTGATTCATGGTGTCGAATTTCTGGAAAGCATCCTGACGGACCGGGAATCCAAGGTGTCAGCCTCGCTGCCCGCCACAGAGGTGCAACAACTGCGAGAAGCTCTGGGTGCCAAACCCCTCGGACGGCTGTCCGTGCAGGGGTTCGCCCAGTTGCTCGACAGCCAGTCGCCACTGGCACATGCCCGAATTCAGGTGACTGCACTGCGCTCAGGCACGGTCTTTGAAACAGTGACCAACACCGAAGGAGCTTTCGAACTGCTCGGCCTTCCCCTGGAGCCGGTGGAGGTCCACGTGCCGGACTTCCCCGATCTGCGGGTGCTGCCGGGGGCTGCCTTTCAGTCCAGGGCTGAACTGCTCGTCATGCACGTGTTTCTGCTGACACCCCACATCAGTGCGGACCGGATCCGGGACATGCTTCAGGTTGGCCTCGACCGCGTTACGGAGGACGTGAATGCCATGTTCCGCCTGGCAGAGGGTACGGAACGCCGCGTGACTGAACTGGAGCAGGAACTCGCTGCCACTCGGCAGATGGTACAGGGGCTGGTGGACAGCCCTGTGATCGACACCAATGAGGTCATGCAGTCCCACGTGACTGGCCTGATCGAGCGCATTGAGCAACTGGAGCGTGAACGCCGTCAGCTCCATACCGTCCAGTCTGCGTCACTGGATACGGTGCGTCACGAGGCGCTCGCTCCCTTGCAGAGCGAACTCGCCGCGCTGAGCCTCCGCGTTCAGCATCTCGAACAGCAGTTCTCGGCGGTGGAAGAAATCGCCACCCAGGCGACCGTTCAGGCCCGGCAGGCGACACATCAGGTCGCCGGTCTCACTGACCGCGTGGATGATCTCGAAGTCCAGACCGGCGAGGCCTGGCAGGCAGCCACCAACGCCTATTCGACGGCGGAGTCAGCGGCGCGTTTCGCTCGGACGGCGCAGGGACACGCAGCAGTCTCTGAATCGGAAGCGAAGCGCGCTGCGGAGGAGGCCAAACGGAGCAAGCAAGTGCAAGCTGAGCGGCTGGAGCACGAGCGTCTGCTTCATGCGACAGAAGAGGAGCGCCGGAAGCTCAGGATTGAGGCCCTGAAGTTCAGCGCTCTTGTGGGAACAGTTGGAGGCTTCGTCTCCACACAACCACTCCCCTTCGCGGACAACGTCTTGATTGCTCCTATGCAGATCTGGCTGGTGGTGCGGATAGGACAGACTTACGGTCAAAGCGTTGGCCAGGACGCGGCCGTGAAACTGATCGGCACGTTGGGCTTCGGGTTCGCTGCCCAGCATTTGACGGTAGCCATGTACAAGTTCGTGCCGGGGTTCACCTTCGGCCTGGGACCGTTCACGGTGTTTGGATTCACGGTACTGCTCGGGTACGTGACCGCCATGTTCTATGAACGCAACCGCATGCCCGACCGGTCCGAGCAGAAAGCAGCGTTGAAGGGCATTCAGGGCCTCCTGAAGGATCAGGCCTTCGCGACTGAGGTCAAAGAGCTGGGGCGTGCCGTTGGAGCTGAATTCAAAGCCCGTGGGTACAAGACTCGTCCCGATGACCTGAAGGCCATGTTTGAGATAGCCAGTGAACGCGCCCGCCCCATCGGGGAACGCCTGGAGCGGGCACTGTTTACGGGCAACTCAGGGGACCGTCAGAGCAAAGAGAAGACGGGAGGGTGAAGTCAGCTCACGCGTCGGTGCAGCGTTTCCTGTACTTCCCGAAGAGGCTCCAGCACCAGATTCTCCAGGTCGTCTAGGACACCCTCCGACTCGCTATGGGCGTCACTCAGGGTTTCCCAGTTGCTGAGCAGCCTGCGGTTCTTCGGAGTTTCCGGGTTGGTGATTGCGTCCACCTGCCGTTCCAGTCGACTGACGCGGATGCCCAGTTGGTCATGTCGGTCTTGAAGGCACTCAAGGTAGACGCTGAGATCAGCCTGCACCTGCTGAAGGATCGGAACGTGCGAGAGGAGTCTCTCCCGAAGAGCCTGAAGTTCCTTATTCGTGGACATGGTTCACCGCCTCACGGGACGTCACGCTGGGAAGAGAGCTGAGTACCGTCAGCACCTGTTGCGCCTGACGGACCCGCTCCTGTTGAAAGTCGATCATGCGCTGGAGACTGAACCCTTCAGTCACCAGGGTATCCAGGAAGGCGTCTGTGGTGTTGATGTTGGCGAGCACGTAGTGCTCAAGCTCATCGACGACGCTCACGGCGTGCTTGAGAATGGTCAGGTGGGCGGCGGTGTTCTGCATGAAAGTCTCCTGGAATGTGAGGGTGTGTGGGCGAGTTCAGAACAGCGGCGTTTCTGAGTGACTCTCTGGGGAGATCGACGCTTCGTCGTCTGCCGCGTCATAGGCACGCTCATCCATGGACACCGGCCACTCCTGACCGGTGAGGAGAAGGTGCCTGAGTCGGTGGGTGTGGGCGCGATCGTCCTGGATTCCGCGCAGGGCCGAGGCCGATTGCTGCTGGATGTCAGCGGAATCCCGTGACATAGAGAGGGTCAGGCGCAACTGCTGCTCCTCTTCGTACTGGTATTCGTCCAGAATGTCGAGTTGGGTGGCGAGGTCGTTCAGTTGCTGCTGGGTAAGTAACATGGGCGCTCCTTGAGTCTGGGCGAGCCAGTGCGGCTCTCGGCGAATAGATGTGCGCCGGGATGCTCAGGAGCGTGAAAACTCACCACGGTGCATCTGGGATGCACTGGTGACTTGGGTATGGTCCGAAGTCAGGTGGTGAACTCTGAGAGTCCACGCTCCAGCATCGCGGAGGCCATGAGGCCTTCCGACGCGCTTACTGGGTTTTCAACGTTTCTCAGCACCTTGCGCCCTACGCCCCAGTGCTTACTCTTCCGTTGTCCTGCCTCGGTGGCCTTACCGGCTAACTTTCGGGGTTTACGGACGTTCCTTAGTAGGACGGGCACAGCCGGAACGCCTCCACATCTCTTGTCACCGTGCGGTCACGGTCACAAGTTCGAGCCATTAGTATCGTTCGCTGCCGGGGGTTCTGTCAATCCTCCGCAACGGCCTGTCCATGGAGAAAGTTGCTCGCCCGAGAAGGAAAACTGTGATTCTCTGAGGTGAGGTGTTCCATGCCCCCATTCGACCGATTGCTGGACCGGCCCCTCCGTTCTCCTATCTTTCCTGAGCCAGTCCGGGTTATTCGAGTAGAAGCAGCAGGACAACGCTACAAGGTCACGGCCGAAGGCCTGACGACCCACCGGATCCATCAACGCATGCTGGGTCAACCGGATATGACGGGCCTCATGGAACTGATCGCCGAAACCCGAACGGACTTCCAGGGTGACCCCGAGTTGTTCGCGCTGGGTGTTGAAGCCCGCCGCATCCAGCTTGGCTACACCTTCGATCCGTTCTTCGCTGTATCGGCCAGCCGCATCGATCCGCTGCCGCACCAGCTGGAGGCCGTCTATGGCGTCCTGCTCAAACGGCCCCGCATCCGGTTCCTGCTGGCCGACGATCCCGGCGCCGGAAAGACGGTCATGAGCGGTCTGCTCCTCAAGGAGCTGCGGTACCGTAAATTGATCGACCGCGTTCTGATCGTCACTCCGGCCAACCTGACCGACCAGTGGCGGCGCGAGATGCAGGACAAGTTCGGGGAGACCTTCCACGTCATCAACCGGGATGTCGCGGCCCTGTCCTACGGAGAGAATCCCTGGGAGCAGGAGAACCTGGTCGTCACCAGTATCGACTTCGCCAAGAGGGACGAACACCTCGAAAACCTGCGGCGGGTGCACTGGGATCTGGTCATCGTGGACGAATCTCATCGCCTGTCCGCCACCAAGTACGGCTCGGAGATTCGCCGCTCCCAGCGGTACAAACTGGGTGAGGTGCTGGCCGGGACCAGCGCCCACATGCTCCTCCTGACTGCTACACCTCACCAGGGGGACGATGAGAAGTTCCGGCTGCTGCTCGACCTGCTGGAACCCGACCTGTTTGCCACCGCAGGTCTGCTCCGCGAAGCGGCCAACAAGGGCGAGAACCCGATCATGCTGCGCCGCCTGAAAGAGGACATGACGGATTTCGACGGGAAGCCGATCTTCCCACCCAGGCACGTTCATACGCCGCAGTTCCGCCTTTCAGTCAGTGAGCGGACCCTGTACGACCACGTGACCGACTACGTCACCAAGCACTTCCGGAAAGCCTGGGACGACAAACGGCGCAACATCGGCCTGGCCATGACCGTGCTGCAGCGGCGGCTGGCCAGCAGCTCCTACGCCATCAGCCGCTCCCTCGAAAACCGTCTCAAGCGGCTCCAGGCTCTGCGGGACGACGTGCAGAGCCTGAAAGAAGATCCTTACTTCGGGTACACCGAAGAGGAACTTGAAGACCTTCCCGAAGAGGAGCGCTGGGAGATCGAGGACCGCATTGCCGAGCGCCTGACCCTCGCCCGCAACCTCCCCGACCTGGAAGCCGAAATCAGAGAACTGGAATCCCTGAGTCGGGAGGCCAGGGCCCTGGCCCGAATGGAGCAGGACCGCAAGCTGCAACAGCTGCTCAAGGTGCTGACCCAGCTCAAGGGCGAGAAGCTGCTGGTCTTCACAGAACACAAGGACACCCTGACCTTCCTGGTCGGTGTCCTGGAAAAGCAGGGCTACGCCGTGACCCACATTGACGGCAGCATGAACCTGCAAGAACGGGTCGGGCGCGAACGAGAATTCCGCGACTCCGCGCAGGTGATGGTCGCCACAGAAGCCGCCGGGGAAGGTATCAACCTTCAGTTCTGCTCGGTGATGGTCAACTACGACCTCCCCTGGAATCCCACCCGACTGGAACAACGGATGGGCCGCATTCACCGCTACGGGCAGAAGCTCGAAGTGAACATCCATAACCTGATTGCCGAAGGCACGCGGGAAGGGGACGTGCTGACCCTGGTCCTCCAGAAACTGGAGGCGATGCGGGCGCAACTCGGCAGCGACCGGGTGTACGACGTGGTGGGAGAACTGCTTGGGGACGTGGATCTGGAGCAACTAATGCTCGAACACCTGCTGGGCCGCCGGAGCCTGGCCGAGATTCAGGCCATGGTGGAGGCACGGCTGTCACCCGACCGTGTGGAATACCTGCGGGAAGTCACCCTCGAAGCGCTCGCCAAGCGGGACGTCGATCTCTCACGCCTGCGGGCCGACCGCGAGCAGAGCGAACTGACCCGCATCCAGCCGGAGTACACCGCCCGGTTCTTCGTGCAGGCTCTGGAAAAACTCAGCGGCAAGGCCACCCTCCGTCAGGACGGGCTGTACAGCATGCGGGTGCCGTACGACCTGCGCAGCCGCGCCCACAACGTCCGTAGTGAGTACCCGAAGACCACGTTCGACAAACGCGCCAACTTGGACGCTGATTTTCTCGCACCCGGTCATCCACTCTTCGACCTGGTCCTTCAAGAGACGCTGGCGCTTGCTCAGCCGGTCATGCAGCAGGGCGCAACCTTTGAACTGGACGGCCTGACTGAATCCGCCCAGCTCGGGTTCTACGAACTTGCTGTGGTCGACGGACGGGGCACTACCGCGTCACGCCGCCTCTTTGCCGTGCAGCAGACCGCCGGGCAGGAGCCTTCACTGGTGTCTCCACGCGTTCTGGTGGACGCCCTCCCAGCCACCACGCCGGACGGCCTGAAGTTCCCGGAAGACTCTGCCGATGGACTGGAGCACTGGCTGCTCGACACCCAGCTGGAACCCTACGAGAACGAGGTCCGGCAGGACCGCCTGCGAGAGGTCGATATCCGGCGGCGGTACGGCACCCGCAGTCTTGAGCATCTCATCCGCGAATCCACCCGAAAGCTGACCCAACACAAACTCAAAGCGGCCCAGGGCGAAGACATGAAGCTCGCCGTCACGCAGGAGGAACGCCGACTCCGCCATCTCCAGGAAAGGCAGCAGGGCTTCACGAACGAACTCGAACAGGAATCCCAGCTCATTCCCGAACCGGCCCAGTTGCTGGCCGTGGCGCACCTCCAGCCCCTGCGCCCAGCCGAACAGAACCTGCCCAAAGAGGACGATCCGGCTGTTCGGAAAGCCGTGGAACTGGCAGGCATGCGCGTGACCGAAACCTACGAACGTGCGCAGGGTCGGGTACCCGTGGACGTCAGTGCCGACAACGTCGGATACGACATCCGCAGCGCTCACCCCACCCTGCTTCCCGACGGGCGACCGACCGCCCTGCGCCATATCGAAGTGAAAGGACGGGCAGGTGTCGGACCAGTCGTGCTGACACCTAACGAGTGGATCACTGCCGGGCGCCTGGGCGACTCGTACTACCTGTACGTGGTGACTCACGCGCTGAGTGCCAAGCCAACCCTGACCATCGTTCAGGATCCGGCGGCCAGACTCACCCCTGGCCAGGAAGTCACGGTGCTGCACTACGTGATTCCCACGGACGAATGGCAACGTGCAGGCGAGGCCACCCAGGAGCACGCGTGAACAACCAACACAGCCTCTTCGACACCGTTCTGGTCCCTGCCGGAGCGCAACCAGAGGAACCCAGTCTCACGCCTGACCTGATTCACCTCGCACAGGGCTGGCGAGCCGTTCTCCCTGACCTGGATGGTCCAGGCCGCCGCTGGCTGATCACACCTTGGCTGACGACCCAGGACACCGACCTGCGCGGGTTAGTGAACAAAGGCGACCGCCTGCTCATTCGGGGAGATGCTGAGGACTTCCTGACTGGCAGGAGTGACATGAGAGCCGTACAGCACCTCACCGAGTGGGGGGTGGAAGTCCAGCGCATGCCCACACTTCACGCCAAGGTGTATGCCCGCGAACACGAGGGGCAGGGGGTTCTCTGGCTCGGCAGTGCCAACCTCAGTCAACGGGGCGAGCATGGAACGGCCCGGCATGGTCAGGTGGAAGCCATGAGTGGCCCCCACCCCATGACCCCGCAGGCCATGACCAAGCTGGAATCCCTGTGGCAGGACAGCCGACCATTCGACATCAACGTCATCCAGCAGGAAATCGACGCGCTCGTGAAGGAACGCGAACGTCTGAACGAGCTCCTGATCAACAACTCCACCCTGGGGGTGCTGGCTGTGCGACTGTCCTTCCGGCTCCTGACCGGGCAGTACACCATGACCCCCGAGTCACTCGGACACGCCAGCGCCCAGGCACAGATGAACCGCGTGAAGTACCCCAGCGTCGAGTACATCGACCCAGACGTCTCTCAGCTCGCGCAGCAGTTCCAGAACTTCGTCCGCCTCGAACGCCGCCGCCTGAACACCCTGCTGGAAGCCGTTCCTGGCATTCGGGGGCTGTTCGTACTCCGCACGGAAGACATGGAACTGGTCAAAGGCTTCCTCAGCGAGGTCGAGCAGCAGGCGAGACGACGGTTCGAGAAGCAACTCAAGGCCGAGCATGCTTACCTGCGCGAGAACTTCGCCCGGCGGTTCAGCGAAGCGTTCCAGCAGTTCCTCAGTGAAAAGCGGCAACACGTCGCGCAGACGCCAGAACAAGCAACCCACCCTGCCCTGGTGGCGTTCGACGATTACCTGGCACGCGATCCATTCCGTATCAGCGCCCAGTTCTTCGTTCCACTCGTCAATGAAGATGACCCAGAAGACGGCCTGCTGGAAGCCATGCAGAAAGTCAGGGCACGCCAGCGGCTGCTGTGACCCGCCAGTATGCTGAATGCCAATGACCGAGCAGGAACTGCGGGAACTGATTGCGGGCGGCGAGACCATGACAGTCGAATTCAAGAGCGACGTCGAAGAAAAGGGCGGGCTGCACTTCCTCAAGCTGATTGAGGCTGTCGTCTGCCTCGCCAACGCTCAAGGCGGCAGCCTACTCCTCGGGGTGGAAGATGACGGCCGCATCACCGGTCTGAACCCTCAGCGTAAGGAACCGATGACCTCATCGGGCATCGAGGCACTGATCGCCAACCGGACGAGCACTCACCTGTCCGCGCCCGTCAGCCTCATGACCCTCGACAGTCATCAGGTCGCGGTCATTCACGTTCCGCAGGCTCGCGGGTTGACGGCAACCTCCGAAGGCATCGTCAAGAAACGCGTCATCGGCGGCCAGGGCCGACCCGAATGCGTGACCGTCCTCCCGAACGACTGGATTCACTACCGGATCGACACGGGAGCCGCCGACTTCAGTGCCCACATCCCAGCTGGAGCCACCTGGAACGACCTCGACCCCATCGAGATCGAACGGCTCCGGCAGAACGTGGAGAACAACCCAAAGGCAGACCCGGCGTTGCGTGGACTGGAAGACCATGAACTCGCGGGAGCCCTCAATCTGGCCGTCACGGTCGAGGGTGAACCGCGACCCACCCTGACGGGCCTGCTGCTGGCCGGGCGTGAAGCGTCCATCCGCGCCCACGTTCCCACGCACGAGGCGGCCTTCCAACTCCTGACGGAACGACTGGCCAATCCGCTCAATCAGTTCACCCGGCAGCCACTCGTCAAGCTGTTCGAGGCGTTCGGGCAGTACCTCGTCCCCCTCAACCTCGAAGAGGAATTCGACCTGGGGTTCCGCCGCATTCCCGTCCCCCCATACCCCGCTGCGGCCTTCCGCGAAGCCCTCGCCAACGCCCTGGTGCACCGTGACTACACGCAACGCGGCACGGTCTACGTCCGAATTGACGAGGGCGTCGGCGGGATGTTCATCAGCAACCCAGGCCGTCTTCCCGAAGGCGTGACCACGGAGAACATCCTCACCGTAGAGCCACGCGCCCGGAATCCCCTGCTGGCCGACGCCTTCCGGAGACTTGGTCTGGCCGAACGGACCGGGCGTGGCGTCGACCGCATCTACGAAACGATCCTCCGCACCGGCCGTCCCGCGCCCACGTACGACGTGAGCGACGCCACCACCGTCCGTATCTTCCTACCGGGCGGACAACCCGACGTCGACTTTGTGCGCCTCACCATCGACGCGCAGAACAACCGGCAACGCGACCTGTCCTGGCGGCACCTGCTCATCCTGCGAACTGCCAAGGATGAAGGGGAAATCACGACATCCGAAGCTGCTGCCCTCATCCGGGGCAATGAACATCAGGCTCGCACCCTGCTGGAACACCTGATGCAGAGCGGCCTCCTGGAGGCCAAAGGCAGCAAACGGCACCGCACCTACCACCTGAGTGCCCGCCTGTACGAGCGACTGGGACAGAAAGCCGAGTACAGCCGCAGGAGAGGCCCTGACGCCATCCGGCAAGAGCAGAGCGTGCTGCAGTTCCTCCGCGAGCACGGCGTCATCCGGCGCGCAGACGTTCTGAGCCTGCTCCCGGAACTCACTGACACATCGGCTACCAACCTGCTCAAACGGCTGACGCG
The DNA here is from genome assembly GCF_014648115.1 of Deinococcus seoulensis. Lineage (NCBI taxonomy): Bacteria > Thermotogati > Deinococcota > Deinococci > Deinococcales > Deinococcaceae > Deinococcus > Deinococcus seoulensis. Next base: position 25,243 of record NZ_BMQM01000033.1, on the reverse strand, counting down.
GACCGGCACGCTGGTTCAGGAAGGGGAGAAGCGCGGCACCACCTACCGCCTCAACCAGCAGGCCGAATAACCATCCTGGGCGTGCGCCAGTTATGGGCATCACCAGTTATGGGCAAACGCCCATAAGTATCCATATCTTCCTGTCTCACCTCGATACACACAGTGCAGCACACAGATGAGGTGCAGACATTTGGGCATGGCTGAAGTCTCAGCATGTTGGCTCATGCCCATAACTCAGTGGCTTGGCCAAGTGAGACACAGTGGGACAGTCTCAGGTTCGGCGTCAGTCGCAACTGCCCCCAGAACCCCACTCGCCCTCTCTTTCGTCAACGAAAGCCGCCATCCACGCAAGTGAGGCAACGGAGCAGAACGCCCGCTGCTACAGTCCGCCAGATGAAGCAGATCAAGACCGTTGCCCTGGCCCTCGGACTCCTCACTGGCGGAGTTGCTATCGGCCAAGCCCTCAGCTCAGCCACAACCACCAAGGCTATGAGCAAAACTCAGAGCGACTTCATCTCAGAGGCCAACAGCGTTCTGAGCGACTACAACCTCTCCCTCATCTACTCCAAGAGTGCTCCGCAGACCTCTCAGGTCGCGAACGAAGCGACCGTGCAACTCCTGTACATCCAGGCGAAGCAGAACGCCGAGATCATCCGGCTCCTCACCGAAATCAAGAACAAGAAGTAACCCCACGTAGCCCGCACGCGCCCACCTGCCCGGTGGGCGTGACGCATTGAAGGGTTTGCCCGGAAATCGTGTGCTGTACACGCGTATTCTGCTGAACATGGCCTACAAGCGTCTCATTGAACATCGCCTGCCGCTGGCCGAGATCAGCACCGAGTCAGCGCGTGAAAAAAGCATCCGTCACGGCCACATCTCCACCCTGCACATCTGGTGGGCCCGCCGCCCCCTCGCGGCCAGTCGCGCCGCCGTGTTCGCCACGCTGGTGCCCGATACTGACGAAAACTACGAACTGGTCAAGAAAATCGTCCCCTGGGAAGCAGTCAAGGACGGCAACAACGAGGACATCCTGGAAGCGCGTCGTCGGGTGCTGGAGGCCAACGGTGGTGTACCGCCGAAGGTCCTGGACCCGTTCGGCGGTGGTGGGGCCATTCCGCTGGAGGCCCTGCGCCTAGGCTGCGAGGTCTACTCGCTGGACCTGAATCCGGTCGCGCACATCATACAGAAGGCCACTCTGGAATTCCCGCAGAAGTACGGCCAGCCGAACAGCCGCCCCGTGCCCGATTACATCCGCGAGAAGGACCGGCAGGTGCAGGCCGAGGCCCAGGGCAAGGTGAGCACAAAGAACAAAGGCAAGGCCACCCGGCAGGTCGGCTTTGACTTCAGCAGCAGCGAGGGTTTATGGGAGCAGGATTACAAGAAGAACCCGCTGGCGACCGACGTGCGCTACTGGGGTGAATGGGTGCTGGAGAAGGCCCGCGCCGAACTGGCCGAGTTTTACCCACCTGACGAGGACGGCAAAGTGCCCGTGGCGTACCTATGGGCGAGGACGGTGGCGTGTACTAACCCCGCCTGCCGTGCCGAAGTGCCGATGGTGAAACAGCAATGGTTGGCACAGAAGCCTGGACGTAAATCCGCTTACAAATTGATATCAAACCCAGAGACAAGAAACATTGAGGCTGAAGTAGTAGGCGTTTCGAAGGATGAGAAATGGCCATCTACGGGCACGGTAGAAGATGGTAATGCCACTTGCCCTGTCTGTGGCACAACTATCACTGTGAAGGACGTACGCCAGCAGGCAGCAGCAAAAACCTGGGGACAGAAACTACTTGTAGCAATTACAACCGATTCCAGTCGATCAGGTAAAATATACAGAAAATCTATACAGTCTGACGCTGAGACTTTTGCGCATGCCCAAAAAAATTTGGAAGACTATTTGATTAAAGACCCTCTGGCTGTTCCAAACGAGCCAATGCAGGGTTGGCGCCGTGAAATACGTCCTCCAATCTATGGGATTACTTCTTGGCGCGAAATCTTCAATGATCGGCAGCTCTTATCTATTTCAACATTCATCAATTTTTCCAAACAGGCAGAGGAGAAGGTTTCTGTCAGCCAAAGTAAAGAGTACTCTATTGCGATAGCAACCTATCTGGGAATCATAGTTGACAGATTGGCTGACAGGTGCTCAATGCTTTGCCGCTGGGATAATGGAACAAAGTATGAAACAATCATCAATACCTTTAGTCGGCAAGCAATACCTATGGTGTGGGATTATGCCGAAGTCAATCCCCTGAACACCTCTTCCGGAGGCTGGGAGGGGGCGGTTGAGTGGGTTGAGAGGGTAATTGTATCTACATCAAAATCAAGTACGTCGCCAGCAAAATCCATTCGAGGCAGTGCAACTAGACTACCGTTCGATGACGGAGAAATAGACGCAATTATAACTGACCCCCCATACTATGACGCAATTAGCTACGCCGAGCTATCCGACTTCTTCTATGTTTGGATGAAACGATCTATTGGGCATAATTATCCTGAGCATTTCCGTACTCCACTAACCCTAAGGCGCAAGAGGCTATTCAGAACCCAGCAAGGCACAATGACGATATTCTAGCTGCGAAAAACTTCTTTGAGCGTACAATGGCAAGTGCGTTTTTGGAGATGCACAGGGTTCTGAAACCAGATGGAGAAGCAACCATAGTTTTTGCGCATAAGTCTACAGAGGCATGGGAAACACTTATCAGTGCTTTGATTGGAGCAGGATTTGTCGTTGAATCTTCTTGGCCTTTGAGAACTGAAATGGCTTCGAAAATTTCTGCCAATGAGGGCCGTACCATGCTCGCATCTTCCACGTTCTTGAATTGCACCAAGCGCACTTCCGGTGGCGTTGGTTACTTCAACGAGGTTCGCCGCGACATGATTGCGGCCATCCAACCTCAACTGGCCGAGTTCTGGGAATCTGGCATTCGGGGGGCGGACTTTTTCATGTCGGCCATCGGGCCAGGGCTGGAGGCGTACAGCAAGCACGATGAGGTGCGCCGCATGAGTGGCGAGGTTGTGACCGTAGGCGAGTTCCTCGACGAGGTTCGTAAAATCGTCATGGAGTTCGCGTTGGAGCAGGTGTTGGGGGCCAGGAGCCTGGGCACGGTGGACGCGCCGACCCAGTTTGCGCTGCTGTCGCTGTGGGGGTACGGCAGTGAACTGCCGTCCGACGAGGCCCGCAAGCTGGCGCAGTCGGTGGGCATCGAACTGGGCGAGATTGCCGGGCTGGTGACTGTGAAAGGCGACAAGGCAGCCGTGCAGGGCGTGAAGGTCCGCAGCAAGGACAAGAACTTGGGCCTCAGCAAGAACGGCGAGAAGGTGCCCATGGTGGACGCCATGCATAAGGCGGTCTCTCTGCTCGGTGGCGGGAGCCGTCAGGCCGTGTCGGACTATCTGGGGGCGGTGGGCTACCTGCCGGAGGAATCCTTCTGGCAGACCATGCAGGCCCTAGCTGAGGTGCAGGAAGGCGTGGACGACGGCCGGGTGCTGCATGAGTTGCTGACCGTCCGCGAGAACCTGCCGAAGCCAAGCGGCAGCGCAGTTGCAACACTCTTTGGGGGACAGGCATGAGCGCAGTGCAGGAAGCATTCGGCAAGGCGGTCTTCGAGTACGCCCAGGCCGTGCGGAAGTTCGTCAGTGGCAAACTCAAGGCCGAATACGGGGAAGGGAAGGCCTGGTTCGAGAAGTTCGTGGATTCCCTCACGCCGGTCAAGCAGACCAATGTCATGAAGACCATCGAGGCTGGGGGCGTCAAGGCACCGGAAGATCTGATTGACGTGACCCACTTCGGGGATGTGATCCTGCGGCAGAAGGACATCTTCAAGAAGGTGTTCGGGAATCAGCACAGCAAGGCTGTGACGTGGGCGCAGGAGATTGCCGAGGTGCGGCACGATTACGCGCACCAGAAGCCCGTCTCGGATGATGACGCTTACCGTGCGCTGGACAACATGGCCCGCCTTCTCGTGCTGATGAACGAGGAGAAGAAGGCGGCCGAGGTCAAGGCTTTGCGGGACGCCATCCTCACAGGCACCAAGTCCGAGAAGGACAAAGCGAAGGTTGTGTCTGATCCGTCGCTGCAGCCCTGGTGGAAGAACGCTCAGCCGCATGACGACATCCGTAAGGGGCAGTTCGACGAGAACACCTTTGCGGCGAAACTGGACGATGTGGTCCGCGATGATGGCAGTGCCCCGCCGGAGTACCGCCGCGCTGACCTGTTCTTCAGGAAGACGTACCTGACCAGGGAGCTGACGAGCGTGCTGGCCGACACGTTGAAGCGGCTGGCGGGGACGGGTGGCGAATCGGTGGTTCAGTTGCGCACGCCGTTCGGGGGAGGGAAGACGCACGCTCTGATCGCGCTGTATCACCTCGTCAAGCACCATGCGGATATCGAGGAAGCGGACCGGGCAGCGATTCTCAAGGTGGCGGAGCTGTCGGAGGTGCCCCGGAGCCGACTGGCCGTCCTGGTGGGAACGCAGCTGGACCCGAACGGGCGCAAGGTAGATGGCCTGAGCCTGCGGACCCTCTGGGGTGAACTGGCCTACCAGCTGGGTGGGAAGGACGGCTACGCGCTTCTGAGTGACGCGGACGCCTCTGGCATCGCGCCCAGCAAGGACACCCTGATCAACCTGTTCAACCTGGTGCGGGGTCAGAAGTGCAGTTCGCTGATCCTGATGGACGAGCTGCTGGTGTATCAGGTGAAAGCAGCGGGGCGGCGCGTGGAGGGCACCACGCTGCAGGCGCAGACGTTCGCGTTCCTCCAGAGCCTGACCGAAGCGGTGGCGGGTGTGGAGGGTGTGGCGCTGGTCACGACCTTCCCCGAGTCGCACATCGAGTATTACGACCATCAGGAGTCGCCGGAAGTCTTCGCCCGTCTGGAGAAGATCTTCGGGCGCGTGCAGGCCGTGCGTGTTCCCGTTCAGGGCGAGGAGATCTACGAGGTAATCCGTCGCCGTCTCTTCGACACCATCGATATCAAGGTGGCCGAGCAGGTGGCAGGGGAGTACAGTCGGCTGTTCGACGAGCACAAGGATGACCTGCCGGTGGAAGCTCGCAGTGCCGAGTACCGCAAGAAGATGGTGCGGGCCTTCCCGTTCCACCCGGAACTGATTGACCTGCTGTACGAGCAGTGGGGAAGCATGCAGAGCTTCCAGAAGACCCGTGGCGTGCTGCGGCTCCTGGCCCGCGTGATCGAGCACGGGTACCTGTCCGGCGCAGCGCGGCCACTGATCTCTCTGGGTGACGTGGGCCTGGAGCAGGGGGAAATGCAGGCGACGGTCACCCAGACGCTGGGTGACGCGGAATGGCGCGGCGCACTCGCGAGTGACCTGAGCGCCCCGAATGGCCGTTCCTACCAGATCGATAAGGAGCAGGCGGGGAACTACGCCAAGTTCCGGCTGGCGCAGACCGTGGCAAGCGCCGTGTTCATGGCGTCCCATTCGGGCGGCGACCGTAAGGGCATCACCAAGCCGGGCCTGAACCTGGCGCTGCTGCACCCGGAAGGCATCACCCCGATGCTGATCACGGACGCCCTGGACCGACTGAAAAACCGTCTGTACTACATGCATGCCAATGGCACGTTCGTCTTCCGGGCGCAGGCGAACCTGAACAGCGTGCTGGCCGACCGTACCGCGCAGGTCAAGCGTGAACGGGCGCAGGATTTCGTCAGGGACGCCGCGCAGAAGGCCAGTGGGTCCAGCCTGTTCAAACCCTACGTCTGGCCGGACAGCCACAAGGACGTGCCCGATGGCGCGGGATTCAAGCTGGTTCTGCTGGGTCCAGACGCTCCGCTGGACGATAAGGAAAGCCGCGACCGGAAACTGAGCGGCATTCAGCAGAACACCAGCGGCAGCCCCCGCATTCACAAGAACACGCTGGTCTACGTCATCGGCAAGGGCGGTGATTTCAGCCGGGCAATCGAGGCGGCCAGGACGCTGCTGGCCCTGCAGGACATCGAGAAGGACCGCGCCCTGACGCTCAGCCCGGAGCAGAAGGCCGATCTGAAGGAACGGCTGGCCAAGCAGACGGAGATGGTGCCCAGTCTGACCAAGGCGGCCTACACGTCCCTGTTCGTGCCAACCGTCAGGGACGACGGCGCGGCCGTGTGGCGGGAGATCGACATCACGGCCCATGTCCGCACGAAGTCGACCCTGGAGGCGGCAGTCACCGACCTGCTGCGCCAGGAGGATCTGCTCATCTCCGCCATGGATCCGGCACTCCTGCTGCAGGGCCCCTGGAAGCTCTGGCCTGCCGACGAGACCTACCTGGAACTCGGCAAGCTGCGGGACTACTTCACTCGTCTGCCGCACCTGCCCTTCGTCGAGTCCGAAAGTGCCATCAAAGCGGCCATCGTGCGCGGCATCCAACAGGGCCTGTTTGAACTCGGGCAGTTCGTGGGGGAGTTCCCGAACATCTGGGACCGCAACCGCCCGGCTGCCGAAGGCGACATCTTCTTCAACGAGAACTACAAGCTCGGTCGTCCCGGCGTCATCCCCACGAAGCCTGCGCCTCCCGTCATCCCTCCCCCTCCGAAGCCCGACCCTATTCCTGACCCCGACCCCAAGCCTGAAACCGACACGAAGCCGGACCCGAAAGCTCCCGTCACCCAGGTGCGACTGACCCTGGCAGGCATGCCCCTTGCCCAGGTGCACAACCTCGTCGATCTGTTTGAAGCGCTGAAGGATGCCAAAGGTGACGTCCGTCTGGACGTGAGTCTGACGGCCACCAACCCGTCCGGACTCGACCAGACCATGCTGGACCTGAGTGTCCGGGAGCTGATCGACCAGCATGGCCTGAATGTGAAGTGGGAGCAGGAGTAAGCGCCGGGATTATACGGAGCTGTCAAGTGTTGAGGGGCACCTGCGCCGAACAGGTTCGCCGAATAGCCCTGATTTTTTCCGTTCGACCGACTTGACACGCCTTTATCCTGAAAGTAGCTCCGAAAAGAGCAATTCAACCCCGCCTCACCGCCGCGAGACTCCCACCAGGGTCTCGCGGTGTCGTTGTGGCCACTCAGGAGAAGTCCATGATCAATTCGTTCACCAGTTCGTTCACCAGTTGGAAAGCCCCCTTCACCCCCATGCCGCCAGCATTCAGCCTGTCGGTCAGCTCTCCAGGGCGGCCTGTTGTTCACCTGCGGGGTGACCTGACCATCCAGGCCAACCTGGTGTTGGAGGCGCTGCGCCGCGTCAATCAGGCCCATCACCGGATCTTCCAGCAGGGCCGCCGCCTCGTCCGGCGCATTCATGACCCGCTGACGGACCGGAATCGTCTGGAACCCATCGGTTCCTCCAAGCTCCTCGCAGGCGAGATCGTCCGGCTGCTGCAACTGGAGAAGAACGGCCGGACGTTGGAAGCCCTGCCTGGACCGCTCGCTGAACACCTGTTCGGGCTGGAACCCGAGCAGTGGCAGGTGCCGATGCTGCATGCTATCCGACACGTCCCTTTCTTCGATCCGCAGGGGAACCTGATCGAGACGGGCGGATACCACGCCCCCCAGGGTATCTGGCTGGATCTGGGTGACTTGAAGCTCCCCGAAGTGCCGTTCCACCCCACGCACGCCCAGGTCAGCAGCGCGAAGGCGCTGATCGACGACCTCCTGGCTGACTTTCCATTCGACTCCACTGCCTCCCGAGCGAACGCCCTCAGCCTCATCCTCCTGCCCAGCGTTCGCCTGATGGTGCACGGCCCAGCCCCTCTCTTCCTGAATTCGGCCTCCATGCCGGGGAGTGGCAAGACGGCCCTCGCGCAGGTGCCCGGCGTGCTGTACGGCGGCAAGATACCTGCCGTCATGCCCGAACCCCCCAAGGACGACGAGGAGCTCACCAAGCGCATCGTCGGTGTCCTGCAGGCGGGACAGGAACTGGCCATCTTCGACAACGTCAACCGAAAACTGGACTCCTCCATCCTGGCGGGACTCGCCACGAGCACCACCTTCAGTGGACGGGCGCTCTACCAGCAGGAGCCCCTGAGCCTCCCGAACCGGACGCAGTGGGTATTCACCGCGAACAACCCGGTGATGTCCAAGGAGTTCGAGCGGCGGTTCCTGCTGATCCGGCTCGATCCAGGCGTAGAGAACCCGCAGAACCGGACGTTCCGGCATCCTGACCTTCACCAGTGGATCCTCGCCCATCGCCCGGAGCTGCTCTGGGCGGTGCTGGTGCTGGTGCGGAGCTGGCAGGCTGCCGGGAGTCCTTCTGGCGCCGTGCTGGAAGGCGGGATGCGGCAGTTCTGCGAGGTGATGGGCGGCCTGACCGAGTTCCTCGGGTTCGATCCGGTCTTCGCCAACCGGGCTGAGTTGACCGAGCAGGCCGGAGGGGACGATCAGGATCTCGGTGAGGCGCTGGAATGCTGGTTCGGGGCACACGCCACGCGCCCTGTGACCGCATCCGACCTCGGACAGCTCTGGGAGAAGGCAGGTGTGCAGCCCAGCGGGCTGAACGGGTACACCGCCGTGCACATAGGCCGGTACATGCAGGCGCAGCGGGGCGTGGTCCTGGGACGCTACCGGATCAACCTCAGCAGGAGCGGCCGTAACACCCGGTACCACCTCAGTCTGGTTTGACGACCTCCCGCGACCTCCCGCCCGGATTTTCTGCGCCTGCACGAGGAAAACGGGAGGTGGGAGGTTGTTGGTCCTTTTCTCTTGTGGAGAAGACAGAAGGAAAAAAAGAAGTTATAGGTGTGTCCTCCTCCCACACGGACTGTAGCCCTGCTCTGGTCGCCGTACGACTGCTAAACAGCAGGCCGAGCCGGGCTCTGCCCCCCTGAAAAAAAGCCGCAGGACTGTACCTGTGCTTCCTCCGGCTGGATCCCCCCCCCTCACGCGAAGCCCCCCAACGTCGGGCGCCCGCAGGGTTGTAGGGCCCCCCCCTGGCCACCCACCCCGTCAGTGCTGCGTTGTGGCGACCCGACGCTGAATGCAGAGAGGCGCCGGATCGAAGGGGGGAGATCGCCTGCCCACCGGGTCAATGAGCGGCTTCGCCGTGCCGCTTCGCGGCAGATTGCACATGAAACATCCCTTCTGGGTCACTTCCTACTGAACTCAGGTGCAGCCAGGACAACTGCTCGCCCTTCGGGTGAACTCTCTTCACCACGTCGCGGTGGGTGGAGGTCTCATCTCCTGGGAACTCAACCTTGAACGGCACACTTGCCCGGACCTTCTTTCCCCGTCCATGGATTTCTTTTGAACACTCTTTCTCCCAAGTCCCCACACCTACTCGACCGCTCAGCAAGTCCTGGGCGGATTTTCTCTTCTGGAGGTCTCAGTATGTCTACGTCCATTGATCCACACGCCTTCACGGCTGCTCACGCTGCCGGACTGAAGAATCAAGAACTGGCCCGAAAGTTCCGCGTGCACGTCAGTACCGTCAAACGGCTCAAACGAAGCCTGCATCTTGGCAACAATGACCCCCGTAACGCCACCGGACGCCTCGGCGAGCAACTGGTCGCCCAGCAACTCGCCACGCAGGGCTTCTCTGTGACGGTCATGCCCGAAGGGCACCCATTCGACCTGATGGTGACCGGACAGCGCCTCGAAGTGAAAACGTCCACCACCGCAACCGGTGGCGCTTACCGATTCCGGCTGCACGAGCGCCGCAGCTCAAACTACGCCGCCTACCGGTACGACAAGGCCCACCAACGCGACGCCGATCTGCTGGCCCTGGTCATCATCCAGGACGGCACTCTCCACCACCTGTACCTGCTGCCGATCGCCCTCTGGCAGCCCAACGTCACGGTTCGTCCGGCCTCTCCGTTCTGTCCGTACGCCCCTTACCAGAACGCGATCCACCTTCTGACCGCGCACCGGGCCGCGTGACCGGAAACCGCCAGAACGGCAGCGCCCCTGCCAGCACGTCCACGAACGCATCCAGCCGCTCGCGGTCCAGCGTCATCACCCACGGTCTCTCCCCACCCAGCCACGCCCGCAAACCCACAACCGTCCAACCATCCCCTGCCAGCACGACCTCCACCGTGCCCTGCGCGATGGCCGTCCGCCACCGGGGCAGATTGAACCTCAACCCCTCCGGATCATCAGCCTGGAAGTCCGGCGCCGTCCACAACCTCCTGAGCTTCGGACTCAACGGATCGCTATCCAGGTCCGTCATCACCTGCTCCAGGGGACTGGTGGCGATCCAGAGCAGGAAGGTGGCCGTCAGTTGCAAGCCGATGGAAGCCTCATTCGACATCCCCAGCGGATTCTTCTCACGCCAGCGGACATGCTGCAGGTTCCGTTGCAGGGCCAACGTCGTGAACCGCAACCGCTGCTCCTCACTGAACCGACTTCCCGGCCCCTCCCCACCCATCATCGGCGGCCCCTGGACGGTGACGCAGCCATCCGGTCCGCTGGCGACACCTGCGCATGAGCCCGCGTCAGATCCTCCGGGAGGAGGTTCACGTACCGGCGGGTCATGTCCAGCGTGGCGTGCCCCATCACATGCTGCAAGGTGAACACGTCACCACCGTTGCGCAGGTAGTTCACGGCGAACGAACGGCGGAACGCATGCGGCGCGGCGTGTGCACGCGGAATCGTCGCCTGCCGCGCCAGATCCGCCAGCACCTGTGCCACACCGGACCGGGACAGCGGCTCCCCGGTCCGACCCAGGAAAACATGCTCCACAAAGGGAAAACGCGGCTTGCGGCTCTTGCGCAGGTACCGGTTCAGGGCCTCTGCCGCCATCAACCCCAACGGCACCACCCGCTCCTTGTTCCCCTTCCCGATCACCCGAAGGTGGCCATCGGCAAAGTTCAGGTCACTCAACCGGAGGCCAGCCAGCTCCGCCAGCCGGAGCCCGGTATCGAACAACGTCACGACGATCGCTGTCTCACGGTCTCTGTACTGACTCTTTCGGGCAACATCCAGAATCCGCCGGTACTCATCCTTGGACAGCGTCAGCATCAGACGGTGAGGCTGCTTGGCGCGTTCCAGCCGATTGGTGGGATTCTTGTCCAGCATCTCGTCCTTCACCGCCCAGCCGAACATTCCCTTCAAAGCCCGGAAGTGGGCATCGATGCCACCCTCCTTCAGCCCGCTCTGCTCCAGGTGCTCCATGAAGCCGCGCAGGTCGTCCACCCGCACCTCCTCAGCGCACAGGGAATGCCCTTCCCGAGCGAGGTAGATGCGGAGCTTCCGGGCGGTGGCGTCGTAATACCGGATGGTTTCCGGACTGCGCTTCCGCAGGCGCAGGTGACGGGCGTGCCGTGTCCAGAGTTCGTCGAGGTGCATGCTGAGCTCCTTCGACGGGCATCGGTGAAACGGGAGGGGTGAAATCTTGAGTCGTCTGCTGCTCAGGTTGGCGCTGGAGCACCGACGATTCCTGAAATCTCATCTTGTATACCCCCGCAACGCCAAAACGAAAAAGCCCGTCTATGACGGGCTCCTTCGAGGATGGTGGCCAGGGCCGGACTTGAACCGGCGACCCAACGATTTTCAGTCGTTTGCTCTACCAGCTGAGCTACCTAGCCTTCCTTGGCGGTCCGGACGGGATTTGAACCCGCGACCTTCTGCGTGACAGGCAGATATGCTAACCGCTACACTACCGGACCAGGATGGAAGTTTGTGCTGGTACGCTGCTGTAAAAGCAGCGGGGTTAAGGATAGCGGCGCAGTTCACGGTTGTCAACCGGGCGCGGGGGCGGGTCAGAAGGGAACGGCGCGCACGCTGATCAGCGGTTCGGGTTGTTCGGGGTTCAGCATGATTTCCAGGTATTCGCGGGCGTGCATGGCGTCGATCATGGCCAGTCCGTGCGTCTCGTCGAGCAGGATGCCGTCCTCGATCTGGGTGTGGCCGTACACGCCGAAGCCCAGGCCTGCCATCTGCACGTACTCGGGTGTTTCGCGGAACCAGCGTTTGGGGCTGCGGTCGGCGTAGAACAGGTCGTCGTAGTGGCTGTGGGCGGGCAGGGGGGAGACGTGCGCGAACTGCACGTTCCCGACCCTGAGTTCGCGCGGGAAGGCCTGCATCCAGAGTTTCAGGTGGTCGGGCAGCAGGATGCCGCCGTGGTCCGGGTCGAATTCGGTGTGGACGAGGCCGCCGCTGGTGCCCAGCACGAAGGTGGTGTTCAGGACGGCGTCGTCGTGGTTGCCCAGGATGATGTGCACGGCGTGCGGCGCGGCCAGCTGGTAGTCGCGCAGCCGTTCGAGGTGCTTGACCTGTTCGCGCGCGGCGAGGAACAGGTGGTCCGGGTTCCTAGGGTCGAAGCGGGGCAGGCCGGTCAGGCGGCTGTACTCGCGGTCGTTCTTGGGGTGTACGAGGTCGCCGATCAGGACCACCTGGTACAGTCCGGCCTGCACGGGCGGGGTGGGCTGGCCGTTCGCGTCGGCGCAGCTGGCGGCGCGCAGGGCGGCCCAGAGGGTATCGAAGTCGGCGTGCACGTCACCGAAAGCCAGGAACTTCCGCATTGCGTGTCAGTCTAAGCGATGCGTGAGAACTCCGCCCGGCAGCAGGCTAAAGGAAGCCTTCAGGTCGCCCGGCGGGGGGGGTCAGCCTTTGAGGATGGCGTGCAGTTCCTTGTAGATGGCGCGGCTTTCTTCCAGTGTCTCGCCGTAGCCGCGCATCAGGATGCGGGCGGCCTCGCCGCCGCGCCCGGCGACTTTCAGTTGCTCCAGGAGGTCCTCGATGTGTCGGCGCGCTTTTTCCATCTGCGGGTCGCGGGGCGGCGCGGGCGGCAGGGGGCGTTCGGGCAGGTCGGCGGGGGCGGGCGTGTCGGTTTCCAGTTCGGTGGTGTTGGCGCCGTCTTCGGGGTCGTATTCGACCCAGACGGGGTCGCTGGTGGGGCGCACGCCGTAGCTGCGGGCCATCTCGGCCAGCGCGGCCAGTTTCGCGTCGTGCAGGGTGTGCGCGGTCGCCAGTCCCTCGCGGGCGGCGCCGTGCACGGTCAGGCGGGCGCGCACGACGGGCGGCGTGACGCTGTCGCACGCCCAGGTGAGACTCCAGGCGGGGTCGATCTGGTCGAGGTGCGGGGCGAGCACGTCGAGGTCCGGGGCGAGGGTCACGCGGGCCTGATCGTCCCGGACGGTCAGGGTGGCCCAGGCGGTCATGCTGGCGCGCAGGGCGTCGCGCACGCGGTGAGGTTCAGCCATGCCCTGGAGTGTACCGGGTTGCCCGCGCCGCAACTGTCTTCCGTGAAGGCACGCCGTGAATGTCCGCCACGCAGGCCCGCCCGCACGGAACGCCCCCCGCCTTCCCGCCGTGTGGGCGTGGGGAGGTCGGGGGGGCAGGGGGGACGGAAACTTCAGGGCTTCAGGGTCAGGGTGCTCACGCGGCCCCAGTCGGCCGGGTCGGTACTCATGGGCAGGTACTCCCCGGCGATCCAGCGGGGTTGCTGGTCGGCGGCGTGCGCGCCCAGCGGGTTGCCGTCCTGACCCAGGCTGCCTATGAACACGCTGTCGTTGGGGTTGGCGAGGTCCACGACCTGCCGGTAACTGGGGCCGTGCGTCTGCCGGAAGGTGCCGTGCTCGGGCCGGGCGACGTTCACGGTGTTCGTCCCGCCGGGCGTGGGGGCCGAGTGGTTGAACAGCCACGCCAGCGCCTGCACGTTCCCGAAGGCGCGGTGGTTGCTGGCGACCGTGTGCAGTCGCCCGTACGTCCAGGTGCTCATGTCTGTTCCCAGGCGGCCTTCCAGGTCGTTCAGGGCGGCGTCCAGCGTGCGGGTCAGCAGGGCCTGGCAGTCGCCGTTGCCGTTCACGGCGCACAGTTCGCCGTTGCCGCGCAGCTGGTTCAGGACCGACAGGCTGTTCATGACGGTGTCGGTGCCCAGTTCGTCGCGGGCCATCTCCTGAAGCTGCATCAGCCACGCCTCGAACAGCGTGGCGGGCACGCTGCCGGTCGTCTCGTTGCCGTCCCAGCCCTGCAACTGCGCCAGCGCCTGCCGCGCCCGGTCGCTGCCGGGGCGGGTGCCGAGCAGCGGGTCCCGGAAGTCCGCCCAGACGAGGCTGGTGGTGTCCAGTTGCACGCGCTGCACGTCCGGCACGGTCAGTTTCCCGGCGGCGCTCAGCAGGTCCGTGATGCGCCGTGCGCGGTACGGTTCGGCCCAGTTGCGGTCGTTGCCGAGTGCGTGCGGGTAGCTGCCGGGTACGACTTTGTTGTTCGCCGTGACGACCAGCCCGTCGGCGGGGTTCAGGGTGTGCGGCAACTCCTCGAACGGAATGAAGCCCTGCCACTCGCGGCTGCCGTCGCCACTGACGGGCAGGCTGCCGTCCCAGCCGCTGCGGATGGGCACGCGGCCCGGCGCGTAGTACCCGGTGTTGCCGTCCACGTCGGCGTACACGAAGTTCTGGCTGGGCGCCACGTACGAACGCAGCGCGCCCGTGAAGTCCGCCCAGTTCTGCGCGTAGTTCAGGCCCAGGAAGGCGTCCATGGTCGTGTCGCCGCCCTGCAGGGCCGTCCACTTCAGCGCCACGCGCGGCCCCACGGCGCCCGCCCCGGCGTCACTGATGATCGGGCCGTGCGCGCTGCTACGGACCGTGAGGGTCACGTCCGCCTCACCCTTGACCCGGATGACCTCGCGGCGGCTGGTCAGGGGCGCGTCCTCGGGTTCGATGTACAGGTCCTGCACGTCCGGGTTCACGTTCGTCACGCCCCACGCCACGCGGTCGTTCCGGCCGATCACGATGGCCGGCAGGCCCGGAATGCTCGCCCCGATGGCCCGCAGACGGTCACCCTGCACGTCCGCGAGGTACCACAGCATCGGCGCGGTCAGGCTCAGGTGCGGGTCGTCCGCCAGGATGGGCTTCCCGCTTTCCGTGCGGCTCCCGGCGATCACCCAGTCGTTGCTGCCCTTGCCCGGCACCGCCTGCAATCCCAGCGTCCGCGCGGCCAGCAGATGCGAACGCAGCGCCTGCACGGTCTCCTGTGGCAGCACCGCCTCGTGTGGCAGCACGGTCGCCTGCGGCAGGGCTGGTGCGGCGGCCTGCGTGTCGTCCGCCCCGGCGCGGACGCCGGTCAGGGACTGCGCCGCGCCGGTCAGTTCATCGGCACTCAGGATGGTCGGCGCGCCCGCCGGGTACGGGGCCGTCACCTGATCCAGGCCGTCCTCACCGAGCTTACGGACCACCTGCGCGCCCAGCACTTCCTCCTCGTAGTTGCCGCCCAGGTCGAAGGCCATCAGTTTGCTCCAGGAGACGCTGTCCACGTCCCGCCAGGGTTCCGGCGTGTACCCCAGAATCCGGAACTCCAGCGCGACCTTCCCCTGCGCCTGCGCGGCGTTCACGCCCGCCGTGTACGCCCGGATCAGCGCCCGCGACTGCGCGGACAGGGCGGGCAGCGCCGAGAGGGCCGCCCGCTCGAATCCCCAGGTGCGCAGGAACCGGTCCTGTTCCAGCGCCGCGCCGCCCAGCACCTCGGACAGGCGGCCCTGCGCCACGCGCCGCTGGAAGTCCATCTGCCACGCGCGGTCCTGCCAGTGCACGAAGCCCAGCGCGTACACGGCGTCCGCGTCGGTCGCGGCGCGGATGTGCGGCACGCCCCAGGCGTCACGCGTGACCGTGACCGGCCCCGACACGCCGGGAACCGTCACGGAGCCGCTCCGCTGCGCCCCCGAAGTCGTCTTCAGCCACGCGAACGCGCCCCCGCCCGCCAGCAGCAGCAGGACCAGCAGGCCCAGCACCCCCCGGCCCAGCAGCGCCCACGGGGAGCGCCTGCGCTGATTCTGTTTCGGTTGACCCTGCCTGCGCCGCCCCGCGCCCTGGTTCCTGCCCGACTCCTGTTCCGTCACGCTCAGCCTCCCCCGTCACGACGAGCGGGCCGCCCAGCAGCGGCAGGTCGCGCACCCGTGATGTCGATGGCGGCAGCATAGCGCCCGTATCGGCTGCGCGCAGGCGGCGCACCCCACGCAACGGAACTCCACGCAACGGAACCTCATACGGATTCCGTTTGTTTCGTTAAGTACGTCGAAGCTAACATTGCGAGATTCCGGGAAGGCGCCGGAACCTCTCCATTCCCGCTTCAACGTACTTCCTCTGCTACGCGCTCCGCGCGGTTTATCTAAAAGATAAACGCAGTGTACTTAACAACCCGGGACATCACCGGGTTGCCAACTCCACGTCCGGAACCCGTTTCTCTCCTACTCGCTCTGCTCGGATTGAACGGCTTTATAAGCCATTCAATCGGAGTCCGTATCACTCAACGCAGAAAGCCCCCGGCGTGCGGCCGGAGGCGATCAGGTGGGGGGGCGTGGCGGCCGGGGGGTCAGAATTCTTCCTGTTCCAGCGCCGTGTTCGCGGCGGCGCGGCGCGGATGGACCGGCAGCCGCTCGGTCAGCATCAGCAGGCCCTGCGCCCCGGCGTGCGTGAGGCTGTTCAGGAACGCGCCCGCCACCGGCGTGTCGAAGCACGGCCGGGGATCGGGGTGGGTGCAGTCCAGCACGCAGAACTCGAAGACGCTGTCCGGCCCGGCCGGGCGGGTCACGGCCGCGCCATACCCGTTCGCGAACCGGAACACCAGCAGTTCCCCCTCCGGCAGGGTGTGCCGCTGCGGGGCGCTCAGCAGTTGCGGGAAGGTCGTGGCGGGCGTCAGTAACGCCGGGTTGATGGTGAATTCGGGTGGATGCAGCGTCATGGGCACACTCCTGTCACCCGCGGGGAACGGTGAGGCGTCCGGGCAGCGGGCTGCACTGATTGATGACCGGCCGGTGACCGGCGAGCCTTGATGACCGGCGAGCCGCGGCTCTCAGGGGGTGATCCTGTTCCGGCACCGTACGGCCGCGGGACTTACGGGTCACTTACGCGCCGCAACCCTTAAGGTCAGTTACGCCGTCCAGCCACGCGGGGGCACTCACCTGCGGGCCGTACAATCGGCCCTGTGTTGTGGCTGCGGCCCCTGACCATGCTGCGGCTCCTGGCGCTGCTGACCCTGTGCGAGACGGTGCGCACCGGGCTGTTCGTGTCGGCCCTGCCCGTCAGTGGCCCCGGCCTGGGCCTGAGCGCCGCCGTGATCGGCGTGATGGCCGGCGCGCACTACCTTGCCGACGCGCTCGCCAAGGGCCCCGGCGGGCTGCTGGTGCAGCGCTGGGGGCTGGGCGCCGCCCTGCTGCCGGGGCCGCTGCTGGGCCTGCTGGCGCTGCTGGTCACGCGGTACTGGCCGCACCCGGCGAGCGGCGTACTGGCCTGCGCCGCCTGGGGCCTGGGCTACGCGGCGCTGTGGCCGGGCATCATGAGCGCCTCGCAGGCGCTGGCCGTGCCCGGACGCACCGCCCGCGCCCTGACGGTCAGTAACCTGAGTGTGGCGCCCGCCATCCTGACCGGCGCGCTGATCGTCGGGCCACTCATGACCACCCACCCGGACGCCACCTGGAACGCCCTGCTGGCCGCGCAGGTCCTCGCGGCCGGACTGGCCCTGAGTCTCGCCCGGCTGCGCCTCCTGGCACCCGACGCGCCTCCCGGCCCGGCGTGGCGGGACTGGCAGCGCGTGGCGGCCCTGCTGCCCGCCGCGTTCGTGCAGACGCTCGCCCCGGCCCTGCTGAGCACCGTCCTGTACCCGCTGCTGCGCCACCTGAACCTGAGCCTGCGTGACCTGCTGCTGCCCGGCGCGCTGGCCCTGACCACCTTCGCCCTGAGCGTCTGGCTGATCGGCCGCCGCGCCGACCGGGGCCACCCGCGCCGCGCGCTGCTGCCGGGCCTGCTGCTGCTGGCCGTGACCTTCGCGCTGGCCGCCGTGCCCGGCATGACCGCCCTGCTGCTCCCGCTGGGCGCGCTGATCGGCCTGGGGTACGGCGCGTTCATCACCGGCTGGAACGGACTGGTCGCCCGCACCCTGCCGGAAGGGCAGCAGGCCGCCGCGTGGGGGACCGTCATGGCCGTCGAGGCGCTCGGGTACGCGGCTGGCCCCGTGCTGGGCGGCGTGGCGTGGCAACTGGCGGGCGTGACCGGCGTGTTCGGCCTCGGCGCGGCCGCGTTCCTGGGGGCGCTGCTGTACGACCTGACCCGCCACCGCACGCGCCGCGCCGCAGCAACCAGACCGGCGTGACCAGACCGGCATGACCGGACCGGCGTGACCCACCGGCCACCGCGTCCAGCGGGAGCCAGCCCCCCCCTCTCTACAGCGTGCGCGTGGCCTGCACCCACCAGTGCGGGAACTGCCGGGCCAGGGCGTGCGCGGCGTCATGCGCGTGGGCGTCGTCGCGGGCCACGGCGAAACAGGTGCTGCCCGAACCGCTCATCAGCGCGGAGTGCAGGCCCGCCGCTTCCAGCGCGCCCAGCGCCTCGCGGATGGGGGCGTGGCGGGCTGCGACCGGACCCTGCAGGGCGTTCAGGTACGGGACGGGACGGCCGTTCGTCAGGGCGGCCAGGATCGCCTCGGTGTCCAGGGCGGGCGTGAAGGCTTCCTCGGCGTCCAGCCAGGTGTAGGCGTCGCGGGCACTGACCTCCACGCCGGGGTTCACGAGGACCAGTGACACGGGCGGCACGGGCAGCGGGTCCAGGATCTCGCCCACGCCGGACGCCACGGCGGCGCGCCCCAGCAGGAAGAACGGCACGTCCGCGCCCAGCTTCAGGGCCAGCCCTGGCAGGTCCACGCCCGCCGGGTACAGGCGCGCCAGGGCCATCAGGGTGGTCGCGGCGTCGCTGCTGCCGCCCCCCAGCCCGGACGCCAGCGGCAGGCGCTTGTGCAGCGTGATGGCCGCCCCACCGTCCACGCCGGCGGCGTCCAGGTACGCGCGGGCGGCGCGGAACACCAGGTTGCGTTCGTCGGTCGGCAGGTCCGCGCCCTGCACGCTCAGGGTCAGGGTATCGGCCGGGGCGATGTCCAGGTCGTCCCCGACGTTCAGCGGCACCATCAGCGAGTGCAGTTCGTGGTACCCGTCGGCGCGCAGGTCACGGACACTCAGGCCCAGGTTCACCTTCGCCGGCGCGAAGTACGTGACGGGCAGGGCAGGGTCGGCGGGAACGTGGCTCATGACACCTCAGCATCCCACACGCGGGCCAGCGCCTGCGCGATCAGCAGGTCGCCGGGCGTGGTGACCTTCAGCAGGCGGGCGTCGCCGGGCACCAGCGCCACGGGCTGCCCGGCGCGGGCGATCAGGCCGGCGTCGTCGGTGGCGGCGTGACCGTCGGCCAGCGCGGCCTCGTGCGCGGCGATCAGGGCCGCGCGCCGGAACGCCTGCGGGGTCTGCACGGCCCACAGGCCCTCGCGAGGCGTCAGGGTGCCCCAGCTGCCCGCCGGGTCGGCGCGGACCAGCGTGTCTGCCACGGGCAGCGCGGCGGTGGCCGCCCCGACCTCCTGCACGGCGGCCAGCAGATCACGGATCACGCGCGCGGGCAGGAAGGGCCGCGCGGCGTCGTGAATCAGGACCACGTCGGCGTCCGTGGCGCGCAGCAGCGCCAGCACGCTCGCCTGCCGCGTGTCGCCGCCCACCACGGCGCGGCCCGGCACGTCGCCCGGCAGGTCCAGCCCGGCGGGCAGCGCGATCAGGACCTCGTGCACGTGCGGGGCGAGCGCGGCGGCCGAGCGGCCCAGCAGCGTGCGCCCCTCGACCGGCACGAACGCCTTGGGACCAAGGCCCAGGCGGGTGCCGGACCCGGCCGCCGGGATCAGCGCCGCGACCCTCACGTGCCCTCCCCTCACGGCGTGTCCTCACGCCAGCGCTGGAAGCCCGGCACGTCCAGCCCGAACTGATCGAGCACCCGCGCCGTCACGAAGTGCAGCAGTTCCTCCACGCTGCGGGGCGCGTGGTAGAAGCCCGCGCTGGCCGTCATGACCGTCGCGCCCGCGTCGTGCGCGGCCAGCATGTTCAGCAGCGCCGGGCGCGGCAGCGGGTCCTCGCGCAGCACCAGCACCAGCGGGCGCCGCTCCTTGAGGGTCACGTGCGCCGCGCGCGCCAGCAGGTTGTCCGCGAAGCCGTGCGCGACCTTCGCCAGGGTGCCCGCGCTGCACGGCACGATCAGCATGCCGTCCGTGCGGAACGACCCGCTCGCCACGCCCGCCGCGAGGTCCCGGTCGTCATGCACGTGCCGGGCCAGGGCCGTCAGGTCCGGCAGTTGCGGCCCGCTGCCCTCGGCGGTCATGACCCGCTTGGCGCCGCTGGACACGATCAGGTGCGACTCCACGTTCAGGTCGTGCAGGGCGCGCAGGACCGCGTGCGCGTACGGAATGCCGCTTCCACCGGAAACACCGACCACCAGCTTCATGCGCGCACCCTAGCAGGGCCGCGCCCCGGCGCGCTGTACGCCCGCACCCAGCCGCCGGGTCCGGATCAGGAGGTGGGCGGCGGGTCCCTGTCCGGGTCGTCGCGCCGCACCCGCCGCGCGTGGCGCACCTCGGCCGTCACGAAGGTCAGGGTGTTCAGCACGTACGTCAGGATCAGGGCGCTCAGCAGCGCCGCCTGCGACCCCGGCTGGTTCAGGAACGGCAGGTTCGGGAAGAACACCAGCCCCGTGGCGGGCGACAGGGCCGCCATCACCGCGCCCCACGACAGCAGCAGCATGCCGCCCCAGGGGCTGTCCAGCACCCCGGCACCCGGCAGCAGCAGCGCCAGCAGCCGGAAACCCGGCGGGCGCGAGCGGCGCAGCGGCGTGACCGTGCGCGGCAGCAGCAGCGCCAGCGCCAGCAGCGCCGTCAGGGCCGCCGACGCCAGCAGCGCCGCCGACACCCGCGTGCCCACCGCCGGGTTCCCCAGCAGGCCCACCGGGTCGCTCAGGGCCGCGCGCAGCGTGACGCTCATGTCGCCCGTGACGGCCCGCGTCACGCTGCGCTGATCCGGGTAGCACAGGCGCGGCTCGCCCGGCCGGTTCGTCCGCTGGAACTCCAGGGACGCCGACCCCGGATTCAGGCCCAGGTTGAACGCCGCCGCACTCAGGTCCGGACGGCCCGACAGCGCCGCGCGGTACAGTTCGCGCGCCTGCGGTTCGTCGCCGCGCACCTGCGCGATCACGCCCAGGTTGTTGCGGGCGCAGGCGTCCGGCAGCGCCTGCGTGTACAGCGTGCGCGCCAGGCTGTTGTCACCGTCGAGCTGCGCGGCCAGCCCGGTCAGCAGCGCGGCGTCCGGGCCGGGACGCAGGTTCAGGTTCGCCAGTTGCGCGTTCCACCACCCGCCCCCGTACGTGCCGCTGGACAGCGCCGGGGACTGCAGCTGCACGCTGACCTGACCGGCCCACTGCACGCCGCCCACCGCGCCCACCAGCGCCGCGCCCAGCAGCGTCAGCAGCAGCCGCTCGCCGGGCGAGGCGTACGCCACGAACACCCGCCGCGCCCGCGACAGCGGATGCCGCAACCACGAGCGGTACCGGCCGCCCAGCGCGCGGGTATCCTCCCGCTGGGCGGGCCACGCGCGGGCCGCCAGGGTCAGCAGCGCCGCCGCCAGCGTCAGCAGCAGCGCCGCGGCCGACAGCCGGGCCGCGCCGCGCACGCTGTTCAGGCCTTCAGGCCCCAGGTTGTACAGCGTGCCGCCCCGCAGGGACCGCGTGAACTGCCGCCACTCCTCGGCCTCACCCTCGCGGCCCTGCTGTTCCAGAATCCGCGCGTACCGGGCGTACAGCGCCGGGCCACCCTGAAAGCGGGGGTGCAGTTCACGCAGGTACGTCATCCAGATGTCCGCGCGGGCCAGCCGGTTCTGTTCGAGCAGCGTGCCCACGTACCCGCTGGGATTCCCGAACGCGCCCAGCGCCGACCGCGAGATCGGGATGTCCGGGTCCACGCCGCGCGCCGCCGCGTCCCGCCGCGCCCGGTCCAGCGCCAGGTCCGCCGCCGACGGAAACCCCGCGCCGTCCAGCCGGGCGGCCAGCTGCACCCACGCCGGGAACGGCACGCTGACGTTCAGGGCGCGCCGCACGGCACTCAGGGCCGC
This sequence comes from Deinococcus seoulensis, assembly GCF_014648115.1. Lineage (NCBI taxonomy): Bacteria > Thermotogati > Deinococcota > Deinococci > Deinococcales > Deinococcaceae > Deinococcus > Deinococcus seoulensis. The sequence continues at coordinate 3,467 of NZ_BMQM01000033.1, read as the reverse complement.
GTACGGGTCGCCCGGACTGGCCTGCGCCTGCCGCAACGCCAGGAACGGATTCAGCGGGTCCTGCGCGGCCGCCGCCTGCACGTCGGTGGGGGGGACGCTGTCGGCGGCGCGGGCCAGCCAGCCGGTCACGGTGATGTCCGGCGGGAACACCACGCGTTCGAGCACGCTCAGGGTGCCGTTCTCACTGGACAGCGTGAAACGTTCGTTCACGCCGCCCAGTTGCGTCGTCACGCGCACCACACCCCCCGAGGCGTCCAGCGACGTGACCAGTCCCGGCAGGTCCGCGCGGCCCAGCGGCGCGCCCGTGGCGCTGCGGTACGCGAACACCACCGGCCCCACGCCCACGTACACGGTATTCCCGACTTCCAGCGGGCCGGACAGGCTGCCCAGTTCGTCCGGGTACGAGCGGGACCACAGCAGCTGCGCGCCGTTCTCGGAACGCAGCGTGCGGTCCTCCAGTACGGCCGCGCCCTGCGCCGTCCCGGTCAGCCCGGCCGCCAGCAGCGCCGCCAGCAGCGCGCTCCGCAGGCCTCTCACGCCGCGCCCTCCGGACGCAGCAGCAACTGCACGCTGCGCGCCGCCATGACCGCGCCGCCCGCCAGCAGTTCCGGCAGGCCCCCGTACCGCGCGGCGAACAGCAGTCCCACCGGCACGGCCACCGCCGCCGCGAACGGCACGGCGTTCAGGCCCACGCGCCGCTGCCCCCACGCCCGGTACGCCGGAATGACCAGCGCCGCCACGCCCAGCGTGACCAGCAGCGTCAGCGGGGCCAGGATCAGCAGCGCCCCGATCAGCGGCATGATGCCCGCCCCGCCCCGGAACCGGAAGAACACCGGGTAGCAGTGCCCCAGCACCACGCCCAGCACGGCCAGCCACCCCAGCTCCGGGGCAAACTGCCGCGCGATCAGGGCCGCCAGCACGCCCTTCAGGAGGTCGCCGCCCGTCACCAGGGCTGCCGCCGCCGCGCCGTACTGCCGGTACGTGCCGCTGGCGCCCGGCAGGTCCCGCCCCCGGATGTCCAGGCCCCGCGCGCGGGAGTACAGCACGCCCGACACCAGCGAACCCAGCAGGTAGGAGGACAGCAGGATCAGGGCGGGCATACGCGCGGCATTCTACCCGGCTTCTGCCCGGCCTCTGCGCGGTGCCGCCCGGCGCGGAGGCGGACGGACCGGTGGCGGGCGCGGGCGGGTTCTACACTCGGCGCATGACCGATCCCGTCCGCCCCACCCCCCCCACCGGCCCCGCTCTGACCCGCAGCGAGTTGCGCCGCTACTCCCGGCAACTGCTGGTGCCCGAGTGGCTGGACGCCGGCGCGCAGGAGCGGGTGCGGGCGGCCTCGGTGCTGGTCGTGGGGGCGGGCGGGCTGGGCGGCCCGGTGTGCATGGCGCTGGCCGGGGCGGGCGTGGGCCGCCTGATCGTCGCGGACGACGACACGGTGGACCTCAGCAACCTGCACCGGCAGACGCAATTCACGCTGGCCGACGTGGGACGCGCCAAGGCGGCCGTCACGGCGGCGCGCGCGCAGGCCATCAACCCGTTCGTGGCGGTGCAGCCCGCGCCCCGCCTGAACGCCGGGAACGTGCAGGCACTGCTGGCACACGCGGACCTGATCATCGACGCCACCGACAACTTCGGGACGCGGTACCTGATCGCCGACACCTGCGCCGCGCTGGGCCGCGAGTGGGTGTGGGGCGCAGCCAGCGGCACCAGCGGCATGGTCAGCGTGTTCGGCCCGCACCTGGGATTACGGCAACTGTTCCCGGAGGCCGGCGACGACCTGTCCTGCGACGAGGCGGGCGTGATCGGCCCGGTCCCGGCCGTGGTGGGGAACCTGATGGCGCTGGAGGCCCTGAAGGTGCTGGGCGGCGTGGGCGAGCCGCTGCGCGGGCGACTGTGGACCTTCGACGCCCTGAGCGCCCGCACCCGCACCCTGAACCTGCGCCCTCCCACCGCCCCGGCAGTGGGGGAGATGGGGGAGGAGGTGAGCTGACGTTCGCCTGGGGCGGCGTTCACCGCTTGACGGGCATCAATGGTGTGTTAGTGTTCATTTGAGCCAAAAATTCATTGCTCAATTCAGTTCCCGGAGGTTCCCGCATGGCCAAGAGCACCAAGCCCGCCGCGAAGAAGCCCGCCACCCGCCCGGCCAAAGCCGCCCCCAAGGCCGCCGACGCCGGGAAGATCGCCAAGACGCAGATCATCGACATGGTCGCCGAGCGCACCTCCCTGAACAAGAAACAGGCGGGCGAGGCGGTCAGCACCATGGTGGACTGCGTGATCGACGCGCTGCGCAGCGGCACCAGCGTGGGCCTGCCGGGCCTGGGAACGCTGAGCATCGCGCAGACTGCCGCCCGGACCGGCGTGAAACCCGGCACCAGCGAGCGCATCACCATTCCCGCCGGGAAGAAGGTGCGGTTCAAGGTCGCCACCACCCTCAAGGGCGACCTGTAATCAGGGGCGACCTGTAAGTACGGACTCCGGTTGAATGGCGTGCAGAGCCGCCGGGTCCGGGCGGAAGCGCGCAGGGGCCGAAGCGGGTTCCGCTCGCAGGACAGATGGGGGAGTGGGGCCGCGCGCCCTGCTCCCCTTTCCGCGTGTGGGTCAGCGCAGTCGGGTCAGCCACTGCTCCAGTCGCCCGCCGGGGCGCAGGCGGTGGGCGTGCAGGGTCACGTGGGCGCGCGGGTCCAGGCCCTGTTCCAGCCAGTGCGGCAGGTGCAACCGGTCGAGTTCGTCGGCGAGGTTCAGGTGCTCGCACACCTGTCCGGCCTGTACGATCAGCAGCGTGCCGTGCGTCCAGGTGAGCAGGGTGCGGGCCAGTGGCGCGGGCGCCTGCGGGCGGGGCGTGCCGGGCAGCATCAGGGCGTGCCGGGCCAGGCCCAGGGGAACGCCGCGCTGCGTGCCGCCGTCACTCCAGGGGGCGGCGCTCAGGTGCCGTTCCTGGCAGCGGTAGGTCAGGTGTGCGCCCAGCAGGCGGGCGCTGTCGTGCAGCACGGCGCACAGGGTGCCCTGGGGGGTGCGGGCGTGCAGGTGCAGCAGTCGGGCGTCCAGGCGGCCCAGGGGCGCGCCGCGCATCTCGGCGGCCCACTGCGGCGGGTAGAAGGCGACGGTCAGGCGGGCGGTGGGGCCACCCTGCTGGGCGGAATGGGAATCCATGCGTACCTTCCAGTGGGTGAGAGGATCAGTGAAGAGGAAAGGCCAGGGCAGGCGGGCCGCCTGGGGGTGTGCGCGCAGGGCGGGCGTGCGAATGGCCCAGAGGCGAATGGCCCAGAGGTGAACGGTCCAGAGGCGCCAGACGTGTGCGCGGGCGGGTGTGAATTGAGGAGGTCTCCATGCTGACACGTCTGGGGGCTCTGGTGTGCGGCAGGCCCGGGCACCGGGGTGCCGTGCGGACTCCGATTGAATGGCTTAAGTACAGCGCATTTAAGATTCAGATAAATCGAGTTCCGAGAATCTTGAGACCCGTCAGCAGA
>NZ_BMQM01000032.1 GCF_014648115.1 Deinococcus seoulensis | reverse complement strand
CAGGTCTAGCCCGTATCCGCGTGCGCCGACTCGTTTCATAGCCTTATTATGACAAATGCTCTAGGTACAGTGCGGGTATGTCCCGCCTCCCGCCCGGTTTCTTCCCTGCCCGTTCCGTGACCGCCGCGTTGCTGACCCTGACCCTTGGTGCGGGCAGTGCCCTGGCGGTGGCCAGCGCGCCGCGCACGCCGCTCGAACCGGGGCTGGTCACTCCGGGCTTACCGCAGGCGGGGCCGCGCACGCTGCCGCTGACCGGCGGGCAGATGGCCGCGCCGTCCGGGCTGCTGCCGTCCGGAATGCTGGCCGACGTGACGCCGACCACGAGCCTGCTGGCGACCGTGTCTGGCCTGCGGGACCTGATCCGCGCCGGGACGCTGAAACCGGACGCAGCGGCGCGCGACGCGCTGGGTGCGCTGGGCCTGAAGCTGCGCGACGCGCCGACGCTGGGGCCACAGGTCAGCACGCAGGCGCAGTCGGACCTGCTGGCGGCCCTGACGCCCGCGCAGGAGCAGTCGCTGCGGGCGTACCTGCGGGCGCGGGAGGTGCGCGTGCAGGGGCTGCTGACGCGGGCGCGGATCGCCACGCCGGACGGCCCGGTCAGCCCGGCGCGGCAGGTGCTGAACCTGCTGACGCCCGGCGGCGCGGCGGTGGTGTCGGCGCTCGTGCGGGAACCCGGCCTGAACCCCTACCGTGCCGACGGCGTGAACCGCGAGGTCCTGCGGGCGCTGCTGGCCCTGCTGGACCGCTGAACGCCGTTCAGGCGCGGGCGGCGCAGTCGGGGCACTGCCCGTACAGCGTGACCTCGTGGGCGCGCACGATGAACCCGCCGGGGTAGACGGTGCCGCTGGGCAGCGCGACCGGGCAGGTGTGCAGCGTGAACACGCGGCCGCAGTCCTGGCAGGAGAAGTGGTGGTGGTGGCCCTTGCCGCTGGCCTCGTAGAGGGTTTCGCCGTCCAGGATGACCGGGTGGATGCGGCCCTGTTCGGTCAGGAGTTTCAGGGTGCGGTACACGGTGGCGATTCCCAGGCCCGGCAGGTCGCTGCGCGCGCGGTCGTGCACGTCAGCGACGGCCAGTGGTCCCGGTGCGGCCTGCATGATGCGGGTGATCACGTCGCGCTGGCGGGTGCTGCGGGTGGCGGTCATCCGGTCAGGCTAGCATTCCTGATCGGGCCGTATCAAAAAGCAGCCCACCATTGACGGGCGGGCTGCGGGTGGGGCGGTCAGGGATGTCCGGTCAGCGGCGGTTGGGGTTGCCCATCTCGTCGGGCGCGATGGGACTGCCCACCGCCTTGGCTTCCACGTGACTGGCCGGGGCGGGTTTCACGCCGGGGTGCGCCGGGGCGCCCAGCGCGGGCGGCACGCTGCCCTCGGCCGGAGCCTGCTGCGCGTAACTCTGCGCCTGGGCGGCACCCTGGGCCGGGCTGGCAGGGGTCGCCGGGCCGGTGCTTGCCGGGCTGGCCGGGCGCTTGGTGAAGTTCACGGCGGGCGCGGCGCTGCCCAGCGGGGTCTGCACGCTGCGCGCCGCCGGGCGGGTGGCCTGTCCGTTTCCGGCGCCCTGGCCGGACTTCTCGAGCAGGTTGTCCGCGAGTTCCTCGAGGCGGGGCGTGATCACGCGGTCCATGACGGTCTTGAAGGCCAGGGTGCCCAGCGTGGCGACGAGCGCGCCGCCCACCCCGCCGCCCTTCTGGGATTTCTGGGCCTTGATCAGCGCCTTCTGGTGCTTGGCGGGACTGGAGGCGTCCACGTACACCTTCCTGCTGCGCTTGAACTGACGGCCCACGACCATGCCGATCACGGCGCCCACGGCGGACGCGCCGCCCAGCATCTTCAGCGGGTCTTTCTGCATGTTCACCTGCAGGCTGGCCTGCTCGGTCAGGGCGTCCACGCTGTTTTTCAGGCGTTCGCGCGCTTCCTCGCGTTCGGTGAGGTACTCGGCCATCAGGACTGCCCTCCTTTTTTCATGTCGTCGCGGAAGGTCGCGGCGGTGCTGACGGGAATGCCGGGCGCGTCTTTCAGGACCACGGGTTCCTGAAGGTTCGGATCGTGGTGCCCGTGGCCGTGGTCGCCGCCGCCACGGTGGCCTTCCCCGGCCTCGCTGCCGTCGATCTGTTTGTTCAGGCCGCTGCCGTAGTTGGCGGGTTCGCCGCCGGGTTTGCTTTCGTACACGGGAACGGTCGTCTCGCCGCCCTCGATGCGGACGGTGGCGGTGCCGTGGCCGTCGCGGGTCACGCGGTTCTCACCGGCGGCGTGCTGGCTGGCGTCGCGGCCGATGTCAACGCGGGGGCCGCTGGGGTTGCGGGCGTCGCGGTCGGTGTTGCTGCCGCTGGCGGGCCGGGCGTCGGTGTGGTCGGCCCGGTCGCTCAGGTCGTCGGGGCGGCGGTAACGGGGTTCGTTCATCTGGACCTCCGCGCCGAGTTTCTTGATGCCCACGAAGATCAGCGCGCCGGTCACGACGAAGCTCAGCAGGGCGATGATCAGCGCGGCGGCCCAGGCGCCCAGGCCCAGGCGCATCAGGCCGTAGAACACCGCCAGGATGATGAAGATCAGTCCCAGGATCAGCGGGCCGGTGGCGGCCAGCAGCAGCACGGCGCCGATGCCTTTGGCCTTGGCGATCTCTCCGGCTTTGCGTGCAACGGCGTTGATCTCGGATTTCACGAGGGTCAGGCCAGCGTCGAACACGTCGACCAGCGCGCCCCCCATACTCTTGCGTTCTTCCATGCGTTCCCTCCAGGTACCCTCACGAAACGTGAACAGCGGGCTTCAATGCTTATCAGCATAATGAACCCTGTGAGCCGTTCTGTGCAGGGACAAGAAAATCTCAACCCGGACCCATCTTCCGGCGCCGGGCAGGGAAACCCGCCGCTGAGTGCCGCCCAGCGCAGCAATCTGCTGCCCCTGACCGCCGCCGGGTACGCCTGGTGGCGCGCGCGGTCCCTGCGGGCACTCGGCGCGGACTTCAGCCTAGAGCGCGAGGCGGCGCTGTTCCGGGCGCTGTGCCGCCCGCTCCCCGGTCAGGACTGGCTGGACGTGGGCACCAGCGCGGGCTTCTACGCCGGGGTGCTGGCCCGCCAGGGCTGCCGGGTGCTGGCCGTGGACCTGAGCGCCCCGATGCTGCGTGAGGGAGCAAAACGCGAACCGGACGCCCGGATCGACTGGGCGCAGCTGAACATGGAGCGCAGCGACCTGCCGCCCGCCTCGTTCGACGGCGTGACGGTCGGCGCGACCCTGAACGAGACGCGCGGCCCGGCCGACCTGCTGCGCGAGTGCGCCCGCGTGCTGCGGCCCGGCGGGCAACTGTGGCTGATGTACCTGCGCCGCACGGGCGGCCCCCTCCAGGCGGTGCTCGGGCACCCGGCGGCGGGCGGCCTGAACTTCCCGGACCCCGCGTGGGTGGGGCGCTGCCTGCCGGGCCTGACCCGCACGGACGGCCTGGGCGTGGGCGCCGTGCAGTTCGAGCGGTACGTGAAGTCCGCGTGAGTGACGGACGCTGTTCCCGGCGCGGTCACGCGCGACCCTCCGCGCCGGCGGGAAACTCTGTAAGAATGCGTGACGTTTCCCGCCCACACGCCCCCTACACTCGTTGGAAAGGAACCCAACCGTGACTGACGTGACCTTCCCTCCCCCAACCGACAGCGCCCTGACGCAGGCCGTCGCGCACTGCCAGGACCTGACGCGGGAGCACAGCAAGACCTTCTACCTGGGATCACGGTTCTTTCCGGCGCAGCAACGCCGGGCCGTGTGGGCTGTGTACGCCGCCTGCCGCGACGGAGACGACATCGTCGACGAACGCAGCGGCGACGCGGCCCGCGCCGGACTGGACGACTGGTGGGCGCGCACGCAGGCCGCCTTCGCCGGTCGGCCCGGCGCGCATCCCATCGATACCGCCCTGGCCTGGGCGGCCCGCACCTACCCCATTCCGCTGTCGGCCTTCGCGGAACTGCACGACGGACTGCGCATGGACCTCGCCGGGCACGAGTACCGCAGCATGGACGACCTGATCCTGTACTGCCGCCGCGTGGCGGGCGTGGTGGGGTTCATGATCGCGCCCGTCAGCGGGTACAGCGGCGGCGAACGCACCCTGCACGCGGCGCTGATGCTGGGGCAGGCCATGCAACTGACGAACATCCTGCGGGATGTGGGCGAGGACCTGCGCCGGGACCGGGTGTACCTGCCCGCGACCCTGCTCGCGCAGTACGGCGTGACCCGCGCCGACCTGGAACGCGGGGTGGTCACGCCCGAGTACCGCGCGCTGATGGAGCACCTGTCAGATCTGGCGCGCGACTGGTACGTGCAGGGCCGCGCCGGGATTCCCTGCCTGAACGGCAGTGCCCGGCTGGCCGTGGCGACCGCCGCGCGCGCCTACGAGGGCATCCTGGACGACCTGGCCCGCAACGACTTCGACAATTTCGGGCGGCGGGCGCACGTCAGCGGCACGCGCAAACTGATGATGCTGCCGCAGGCGTGGTGGGAACTGCGTTCCGCGCCCACCCCGGCAGGCTGAACCCGCCGCCCGCCCCTGCCCTATCAACCCTGCCCTTCAAACTGCGCCCCTGCCCTGCCAGTTGCCCTGTTCACGCCGCCCCGCGCGGCGGAGGTACCTTCATGACTGCTTCCACGGTTTCCACCACTCCTGGCAAACGCAAGACCGCGCTGATCGTCGGTTCCGGCATCGGCGGCCTGAGCCTCGGCATTCGCCTGCAATCGCTGGGCTTCGACACGACCATCCTCGAACGGCTGGACCAGCCGGGCGGACGCGCGTACCAGAAACGCACGCCGGACGGGTACGTGTTCGACATGGGCCCCACCGTGATCACGGTGCCGCACTTCATCGAGGAACTGTTCGCGCTGGAACGCGACGCCGGGATGCTGGCCGAAGCGGACTACCCCCCGGCAGTCCTGGCTGACGACGCCCGCGTGCGCGAGGGCGAAAGCGGCGGCCCCCGCACCCGCGAGTACGTGAAGCTCGTGCCGATCCTGCCGTTCTACCGCATCTACTTCGACGACGGCACCTTCTTCGATTACGACGGCGACCCGGTCAGCACCCGCCGCCAGATCAGCGAACTGGCCCCCGAGGACCTCGCCGGGTACGAACGTTTCCATGACGACGCCCGCGCCATCTTCGAACGCGGATTCCTGGAACTGGGGTACACGCACTTCGGGGACGTGGCGACCATGCTGAAGGTCGTGCCGGACCTGATGCGCCTGGACGCCGTGCGGACCCTGTTCAGCTTCACCGGCAAGTACTTCACGAACCCCAAGATGCAGCAGGTGTTCTCGTTCGAGACGCTGCTGGTCGGCGGCAACCCCCTGAGCGTGCCCGCCATCTACGCCATGATCCATTTTGTGGAGAAAACCTGGGGCATCCACTACGCCATGGGCGGCACGGGCGCGCTCGTGCAGGGCTTCGTGCGCAAGTTCGAGGAACTCGGCGGGCGCATCGAGTACGGGCAGGGCGTGCAGGAGATCCTGGTCACGGACGACCGGGGCCGCCCGGTCCGGCACCCGCTGGGGCGGCGCGTGGCGCGCGGCGTGCGCCTGGAGAGCGGGCAGGAACGCCATGCGGACATCGTGGTCAGTAACGGCGACTGGGCGAACACGTACCTCAAGCGCGTTCCGGCCGCCGCGCGCCTCGTGAACAGCGACGTGCGCGTGAAGGCCGCCCGCCAGAGCATGAGCCTGCTGGTCATCTACTTCGGGTTCCGCAAGGACGGCACGGACCTGAAACTCCGCCACCACAACATCATCCTGGGGCCGCGCTACGAGGAACTGCTGACCGAGATCTTCGGGAAGAAGGTGCTGGGCCGCGACTTCAGCCAGTACCTGCACGTCCCCACCCTGACCGACCCCAGCCTCGCGCCGGAAGGGCACCACGCGGCGTACACGCTGGTGCCGGTGCCGCACAACGCCAGCGGCCTGGACTGGACGGTGGAAGGCCCGAAACTGGTGGAGCGGGTGTACGACTTCCTGGAGGAACGCGGGTACATCCCGGACCTGCGCGCCCGCCTGACGCACAGCGAGTTCATCACGCCCGACTACTTTGCCCACACGCTGGACAGCTACCTGGGCAACGCCTTCGGCCCCGAGCCGACGCTGATCCAGAGTGCGTTCTTCCGCCCGCACAACCGCAGCGAGGACGTGGGAAGGTTGTACATGGTCGGCGCGGGCGCGCAGCCGGGCGGCGGGACGCCCAGCGTCATGATGAGCGCCAAGATGACGGCCCGCCTGATCGCCGAGGACTTCGGCATTCACCCCAGCGTGCGTGACGGCGTGCCTACCACGCAGGCCAGCACCACCAGAGAGAGCGCCGCCGACTGATCCGGCACACAGAGGAGAGGGGCCGCCACGCGAATCGGTGTGGCGGCCCCTCCTCTTGTGCTGCTCAGCGGGGGTACAGGGCGTTCACGGTGCTCTTATCGGTCGCCGAGAAACCGTTGCGCTGGCCCATGCGGTTGATGTCGATGCTGGAGTTCAGGGGCTGGATGGCGATCTTGCCGTCGAAGAAGGCGGGGTAGTGCATGATCGAGTCGAAGTCGTACGCGCCGTACCCGGCGCTGCCGCTGCGGATCTGGTACTGGCTCTGCCAGTCGGCGGGAATGTTCGCCCAGACGATCTGCACGTACTGGTCGCGGTCCGGGCGGGTCTGCTCGTGGAACAGGCCCATGGCGTGCCCGAACTCGTGGATGATCGAGCCGGTCGTGCAGCGGTCCGCGAGGGTGATGGTCTGCCTGCCGCCCACCATGCCCAGGCTGGACGCGCAACTGGTGCCGGTGTTGTACGTGATTTCCACGTAGTTGCGCTGCGTGGTGCTGGTGCGGGGCGTGACGACGACGTTCGTGGTCGAGCGGATGGTGGAGGCGGCGGCCGCCACGCGGTCCCGGATGGCCTGCGGGACGTTCGACGCGAAGGTGTACGGGATGGTGCGGCCCGTCCAGCGGTACCGCGTGTCCACGACGTAGGTGCCCTGCGGCGTGACGCTGCCCAGCTCGGCGAGAATGATGTCGTCCTCGAGCATCAGGTAGCCGTCCTGCTCGAAGCCCGTCACCTGCTGGCGGGTGCCGTCCGGGAGGATCAGCGTGGCGGGCCGGGTGTTCGGGGCCGTGCGGGCCGACGGGCCGTCCTGCTGCGGGGAAGGCTGGGACGTGGAGCACGCGGCGAGCAGCAGGGACAGCAGCAGAACAGGTGTGATACGGATTCCGTTTGTTTCGTTGACAACCCGGGAGGGCACCGGGTTGCCAACTCCACGTCCGGAACCCGCTTTTCTCCTACTCGCTCCGCTCGGATTGAATGGTCTTTGCAGCCCATTCAACCGGAGTCCGTGTGACGTTACGCATGGCAGGGCACCTCGGTTGTGGGATGCCCAGAGAGTAGAGGGAACGGCGGGCGGTTGTAAAGGGCCGTCAGGCGACGTGCGCCCGCAGCCAGTCCAGGATGGCGGCGCGGACCTCGTCGCGGGGCCGGTCGTTCAGGAGTTCGTGGTACCCGCCTTCCTGGAGGAGCAGGGTCTTGTCGGCGGCGGGAATGGTGTCGAAGAACCGCTGGCTGCCCGCGGGGTCCGTGACTCGGTCGGCCGTGCCGTGCACGATCAGGGTGGGCAGCGCCCAGCGGGTGTACAGGGGCCACAGGGCGTCACTGAGGGCCAGCATGCTCGCGCCGGTCAGGGCCGGGACTTTGCCGTGGTACATCTGCGGGTCGGCCTCGTACGCGGCGACTTCCTCGGGCAGGCGGGACAGGCCGCCGGTGCCGAGGTCGGTGGTGGGCAGGCCCGGCGCGATGCGGGCCAGCAGCGGGGCCAGCCGTTTCACGAGGGCCGGTTCGTGCTCGCCGACCAGCAGGGCCGGACTGGACAGGATCACGCCGCTCAGGCCGCGTGGGTCGCGGGCGGCGCTGGCGGCGGTGATCAGGCCGCCCATGGAGTGCCCTGCGGCGAACAGCGGAAGGGGGTCGGCGCGCAGGGCCTCGCGGGCCTTCAGGTGATCCTCGACGAGGTGTTCGAGGTTCACCACGGCCCGCGCTCCGGCGGACGCGCCGTGCCCGCGCTGATCGGCGGCGTACACCGTGAAGCCCTGCGCGACCAGCGTGGGGATCAGCGCGTTGTACCGTTCGACGTAGCGGCCGGCGTACTCGCCGAAGCCGTGCGTGAGCAGCACGTTCCCGCGTGCGTGCGGGGCGCGCCACACGTACCCTTTGGTGGGTGCGCCGGGCACCGTCCAGTCCTGACTCTGCATGGCCCGAGTGTAGGGCAAGCGGGCGTCTGGTGGTCAGCGCAGCGCCTTGACGAGTTGCCGTTCGACGAGTTGCGCGGCAATGGGGCCACGGATGCGGCGGAACAGGTGGTAGTCGAAGAAGTACACCTGTCCGGCCTGACTGGCGCGCAGGCGGCTGGTGATGGCCCCGGCGTTCCACTCGGCGCGGGCGCGGGTGGGGGTGCTGGTCCCGGCGGCCAGGACGATCACGGCGTCCGGGTTGATGGCGGCCAGTCCTTCCACGCTGACCACGGCGTCCTTCTTCTCGCCGTCGATGACGTTCAGGCCCACGTCGCGCAGCAGGCCGCCGGTCCAGTCGTCGCTGCCGCTGATGGTGAAGGTGTTGCGGGCGTCGCCGCCGGTCGTCCAGACGACCAGTACGCGTTTCCTGCCGAAGGTGGTCAGTTGCGCGCGGGTGCTCTGCACGCCGTTGTTGTAGGTGTTCAGGGCGCTGCGGTACGCGGCCTCGCGGTTCAGGGCGCGGGCCAGGGTGGGCAGGGTCTTCTGCCAGGCGCTGCGGTCGATGCCGTCCAGCAGCAGGGTGGGCGCGATCCGGCTGAGTTGCGGGTACACGGGCGCGGCGTAGGTTTCACCGACGATCAGGTCGGGGCGCAGGGAGGTCAGGATTTCGAGGTTCGGGTTGAAGCGGTCCCCGACGTTCACGGGTGCGCTGGTCACGCGGCTGCCGAGGTACTTGATGTCGCGGATGGGTGACCCGAAGGCCGGGGTTTTCAGGAACGTGGAGGCCTCGCCGTACCCGACGGGTTGCACGCCGATGGACAGCAGCAGGTCCAGGGCGTGCGGGCCGAGCGCGACGACCCGCAGGGGCTGGCGGGGGATGGTGGTCGTTCCGGCGCTGTGCGTGACGGTCTGGGGGTAGGTGGCGGCGGAGGCGCTGCACAGGGCGGTGCCCAGGACAGCGGTGAGGGTCAGGAGGGTGCTTCGTTTCGGCATGGGTGTCCTTGTGCGCCGGGGTCCGTGAGGAACCGCCGCGCTGGTGTGGGGGATTGTGCCAGACTTAATCCCGACTTACAAGGTCAGGATTGACCGGGGGCGACGCAAGCATGAAGTTCCGCTCAACCGCACCCACGGCATCCCCACAGGCTGACCGCGCAGACTGAACCGCATGGCAGACATCGCACGCAAGGCAACGGCCCACTGGGAAGGCGACCTCAAGCACGGCAAAGGCACCGTGAGCACCGAGAGCGGCGTGCTGGACGGCGCGCAGTACTCATTCGGCACCCGCTTCGAGAACGGCAGGGGCACCAACCCCGAAGAACTGCTGGCCAGCGCCCACGCCGGGTGCTTCACCATGCAGCTGTCCGCACTCCTCGCCAACCACGGGCACACCATCGAGGCGCTGGACACCCAGGCCACCTGTGAGATGGTCAAGGACGGCGCGGGCTTCAAGGTCAGCGCCATGAAACTCGTGGTGCGCGGCAAGGTCACGGGCAGCGACCAGGCCGACTTCGAGGAGCACGTCAGGCAGGCGGCCGACATGTGCCCCATGAGTCAGGTCATGAAGGGCAACGTGGAGATCACCCACGAAGCCATCCTGGAATAAGGTTCCGGGTTCTGCGGCGCCCCGGCCTTCATGGTCAGGGGCGCCGCTTTCTGTCGCAGCAGGCCAATGGGCGCATGTGCGCCCGGCCCACGTGTGGCAGGCTGGCGCGCATGAGTCACCTGTTCTATCTGGTCGGGGCGCCCGGCAGCGGCAAACGCACGGTCGGCAAGGCGTTGTCGGCCCTGACGGGCGCGGCGCTGCTGGACAACCACCTGTTCAACGATCCGGTGTTCACGGCGTTCGGCGTGGACGGCGTGAGCCCGGTGCCGCCGGAACTGTTCGATCTGGCCGAGGAGGTGCGGCAGGTGGGCCTGCGGGCGCTGCGGCTGGCCCCGCCTGCGCGGTCACACATCCTGACGAACTACCTGAGTCGCGTGGAGGAAGGCGAGGAGGTCGTGGCCGAGTTGCGCGCGCTGGCGCGGGAGCGGGGCGCGGCGTTCGTGCCGGTGTGGCTGGAGTGCCCCCTGCCGGAACTGGAGGCGAGGATGGGGCGCCCGGAGCGCCGGGAGCGTCTGAAGTTGCGTGATCCGTTGATCCTGCGCGGCCTGCTGGAACGTGGTGGTGTGATGGACGCCCCGGCGGACGCGCTGGTGCTGGACACGGCTTGCCTGGACCCGCATGAGGCGGCGCGGCGGATCGTGGCGTTCGCGGGGGGTGTGCCGGTGGCAGGTGCGCTTGTCACTCCTGGGTGATTCCCGTTACAATAGAATTATGTCTGTAACATATCTGGAGTATTCAGATCCGAACGGGGCCGAGCATAAATTCTACGAGGTTACCGTGGACGGCGCGGACCTGACCGTCCGCTACGGCCGCATCGGCACCGACGGCCAGACGCAACGCAAGACCTTCCCCAGCCCCGAAAAGGCGCAGGCGGAAGCCGACAAGAAACTGAAGGAAAAACGCCGCAAGGGCTACGAGGAAGCCGTGCAGGGCGTCCGCCAGAAACGCGAGGTGGTACGCCGCACCTTCACCGAAACCCGCCCCACCACCCGCCGGGGCGCGCCGCTGCTCTGGAAGTTCAACACGAGAGCCACCGCGTTCGGCATCTTCGCGGACGAGCAGCAGGTCTGGGTGGGCAACGAGGCCGGGCAGGTACACGCCCTGAGTCCCGACGGCGAGGTGCAGCGCTCCTTCACCCTGCCCGACGGCGTGAAATGCCTCGTGCGCGACGACCGCTGGACCTTCGCCGGGTGCGACGACGGGAACGTGTACGACCTGAGCGGCAAACTGCCGTTCGTGGCGTACGAGGTCGAGGGCAGCGCCGCGCTGCTGTGGCTGGACATCCACGCCGGCACCCTGGCCGCCAGCGACGCCAGAGGTAACGTGTTCGCCTTCGACGCCGAGAGCGACCAGCAGTGGGCGAACGTCGCCACCGGCGGCCAGATGGGCTGGATGGTCCGCGTGGACGAACGCGGCGTGTACTACGGGCACTCGGCGGGCGTGGGCATGTACGACCGCACCAGCGGCCTCCCGCTGTGGCAGGCCAGAACTCGCGGCGGTGTGCTGTTCGGCTGGCAGGACGGCCAGGACCTGTACGCGGGCACCACCCAGAACCTCATCCAGCGCTTCACGAAGGCGGGCGAGCACGTGCAGGACTACGCCTGCGACGCCGCCGTGCTGTCCTGCGCCACCAGCCCCGGCGGGGAGTACGTGTTCGCCGGGGACAGCGGCAGCGCCGTGTACTGCTTCACCCGCACGGGCGAGCGCCTGTGGAAGCTGGGCAGCGGGGTGGGTGGCGCGCTGAGCATGCAGTACGCGGCCGGGCGGCTGTACCTCGTGACCAGCAGCGGCATCCTGGCCGCCCTGGACGCCAGCCCAGAGGCCATCCAGGCCGCGCAGCGCGGCGAGGCCCCCGCCCCCCGCGACGTGAAACTCGCCGCCGCCGCGCAGGTCAGCGCCCCCCTGACGCAACTGGCCGTCACTGCCGACACCGGCGAGGGCGTCCGGCTGGTGTGCGAACGTGACGGCACCCGCCTGCGCGTGCGCCCCACCACTCCCGGCTACCACGCCTGGAACGTGCAGTTCCCACGCAACCTCCGCGAGGCGGGCGCGACGTACCTCGTGGACGACCTCGTGGACGCCGGGGGCTTCTACCGCGTTGTGGGTGACATCCGCCGCGTGGGCTGAGCGGGACGCAGGACGTGCGGGGCGGGAAAGGAAGCGTCCCGCCCCGCACGTTCATACGGACTCCGTCTGTTTCGCTGACAACCCGGAACAGCACCGGATTGCCAGCTCCACGTCCGGAACCCGTTTTGCTCCTACTCGCATCCGCTCGGATTGAATGACTTTGTAAGCCATTCAATCGGAGTCCGTATCAGTACACGTGGAAGTCGTTCAGGCCGGTGCGTTCGCTGTAGGTGGTCTGCACGTCGCGCACGCGGGCGTGCGGCGGGCCGAGGCGCAGCCAGTGCAGCAGGCGGTCCAGTTCGGGTTGCGGGCCCTCGGCGACGATCTCGACGCGGCCGTCGCTGAGGTTCTCGGCGTACCCGGCGAGGTTCAGGTCGCGGGCGTGACGCTGCACGTAGCGTCGGTAGCCGACGCCCTGCACGGTTCCGGTGATGAGGGCGGTCAGGCGCATGCCGGTCATGGTAGCGGCTTTCGCAGGGTGGGCAGGGTGCGTTCCTGACGGTTGCGTGAGGACCCGGTGGGTGCGGCGTTCACGCCGGGCTGCGTAGAATGCGGGGAATGCGGCTGGAAGCGATGATTGATGTGAAGGTGGGAGCGGACGTGCCTTCCGGCGGGCGTGGCCGGGTCCGGCCGTGACGGGCAAGGACCGCCGCGCGGACGAACTGAACGGAACGGGGGAAGCTCCGACGGGCGGCCCCCAGTCCAGCCCTCCTTCCGGCCCGCCTGCCAGCGCACGCCGCCGCCGCTGGCCGTGGGTGCTGGGCGTGCTGGCGGCGTTGTTGCTGGTGCTGGCGTTCCTGCCGGCCCTGCTGGGCGGGGCGCTGCTGTCCCGCTTCGGCGGGAACGTGATCTCGGCCGACCGGGTGGGTGGGCCGCTGTGGGCGCCGACGCTGGGCGGCGCGCAGGTGACGCTGCCGGGCGTGACGGGCCGGGCCGGGTCGGTGGGCGTGAGGGTCGCGTCGGTGAATCCGTTCACGCGGACCGTGCGGCTGAACGTGTCGGCCAGCGGGGCGGACGTGCGCCTGAACCTCGCGGACCTGCTGGGCGGCGGGGATGGCGGGGCAGGTGGGGGCGGCGGCTGGAAGGTGGCGCTGTCCGGGCTGGACGTGCAGGACTCGCGGGTGTCGGTGGACGGGCGGGGCATCAACGTGCCGGACGGTCAGTTCAGGGTCACGCAGGGTGACGGCGGCCGGACGCTGGTGCGCGGCGCGACCGGCGAGGGCGAGTTGAACGCCGACCTGCGTGTCTCGGAGGTAGGGGGCGCGAACGTGTTCACGGTGGACCTCGACGCGGACGCGCGGGTCCTGAACCACTACTGGCCGGGCGTGACGGGCGGCCGCATCAGCGGGCAGTACGTGATCGGCAGCGGCCCCATCCGGGGTGACCTGAAGGTCACGGACGCCAGTCTGCGCGTGCCCGAGGCGAACTTCGTGACCGTGACCGGCATCGCCGGGACCGCCACGCACCGGGGCGACCGCATCGACCTGCAACTGGCGGGGCGCGGCTGGAACGGCCCGGTCACCGCGACGGGCGGCGTGGACCTGAAGGCGCAGAACTGGCGGGTCACGGCGAACGCCGCGCCGACCGTGGCGGGGCTGGCCGGGGCGCTCGGCACGACCGGCAGCGGCGACCTGAAGGTGCAGGTCACGGCGGGCGGCTGGACGACCGTGCGGGTCACGGCGAACGCGCAGGGGGCCGGTGAGGTGGCGGGCGTGGGGTTCCGCGACGCGAACGCGAAGTACCGTTTCCTCAGCGAGGACGGAAACGCGGCCACCCAGACGAACGACCTGAGTTTCAGCGCCCTGACGTCGCTGGCCGGGTCGGATCAGAAACTGGCGGGGCGCTGGGCGTTCGGGAAGTCCGGCGAGGCCTCGCTGATCGGGGCGTTCGGGCAGAAACCCCTGAACGTGGCGGCCACCATCGACGCGCAGAACGTCCTGACCCTGAGCGGCGAAGGGCTGGGCGGGCCGCTGTCGGGCACCCTGGCCCTGAGTGGCGTGAAACTGAACGCCGTGCTGAACCCCACCTACGGGGCGGTGCAGGCGCGCGTGGCGGTCAGCGGCACGCCGGACGACCTGCGCGCGACCATCAGCGGCGCGCAGGCCGGGCCGTTCACCGGACTGTCCGGCAGCGGCGCGCTGGACCGCCAGGGGTTGCGGGTGGACCTGGGCGCGGCGCGCATCGACCTGAACCGCGAGTTCCGGGGCACGTGGCAGGCGCAGGGCCTGAGCGGCTCGGGCATCATCCTGAACGGACGCGGCAGGCTGGACCTGACGGGCGGCGACGTGACCGGGCAGCTGGAGGCGACCGTGCCGGGCGTGCGTGACACGCTGGCCGGGCCGCTGGACCTGAACTACACCCGGCAGCGCGGCACCTTCCGCAGCGGCGCGCAGGTCCTGACCTGGAGTGGCGACAGCTTCGGCGTGCAGGCACGCGAACTGGCCGTGACGGGCGGCCTGAACGTGACCGGCGACGTGACCGTGACCACCGCCCTGAAGGCCTTCGGGACGCTGCGGGCGACCGGGGCGGGCGTGACCCTGAATGCCACGGCGCGCGGCACGGCTGCCAGCCTGCGCGGCTCGGCGGGCGGCGTGACCGTGCTGGCCGACACGCAGCTTCAGGCGCCGTACCTGACGACGGCGCGGGTGCAGGGCGCGGACATCCAGGGTGTCCTGAGCGTGGACGACGGCGTGCGCTTCACGCTGACCACCGCCGGAGACACGGCGCGTGGCGTGATCGACGGGGACCGCTGGGACGCGACGGGCCGCGTGAACCTGGGGGCGCTGCGGCCCCTGGTGAACGTGGACGGGCTGGGCGGCACGCTGGACCTGAACCTGGCCGGACAGGGCGGCTCGGCCCGCGTGGACGCGCGGGCGCTGGGCGCGGGCGTGACCGGTACCCTGACCCGCGCGGGCGGCCCGCTGGGCGCGAACCTGCGGGTCACGTACGCGGGCGCGCAGGCGGCGCTGTCGGGCCGGGTGTACCCGGACGTGCAGGCGCAGGGCCGCGTGAGCGCGCAGGGACAGACCCTGAACCTGAACGTGAACGGAGCGTACGGCGACCTGCGGGCGCGCGTGACCGGGCAGACCGGCCCGCTGACGCTGGGCGGCGTGACGCTGCCCGCGCAGGCCGTGAACCTGAGCGGCACCCTGACGCCGCGCCTCACGGCCAGCGGCACCTGGGGCGACCTGAACGCCGCGTACGACGCGGCGACCGGACTGGCCCGCGTGACCGGGCAGCAGCCCCTGACGGCCTTCGGACAGGCAGGGCGCGTGCAGGGCAGCGCCACCTGGGGCCCCGGCCCCGACGGCACGTTCCGGGGTGCCGTGAACGCCAGCGGCGTGCTGGACGGGTACACGGCCGTCCTGAACGGCCCGTGGGATGACCTGAACGTCCTGCTGACCGACCGTGCGGGCCTGCGGGCGCAGGGCACGGTGTCGCTCCCGGCAGGCCGCTACGACCTGGGCGTGCGCGGCCCGCTGGGCGGCGGGCTGTTCGTGGACGGCAACGTGCAGGGCACCGGCCTGGAGCCGCGCGGGAACGTGACCGTCACCGACGCGCAGGGTGGCCGGGCGCAGGTGACGCTGCGCGGCCTGGAGAACCTGAACGTGCAGGCGCAGGACCTGACGCTGGGCGGCCAGACCCTGCGCGGCACCCTGAGTGCCGTGAACGGCGCACTGAACGGCACGCTGAAGGCCGGGCCGCTGGACGTGCGCGCCGTGAACGGGCAGGTGCGCGTCAGTGGGGAGCTGGCCGGGCAGACGGTCCTGGCGACCGGGCGGGTCACGCTGCCCGCCACGCTGGAGAACCTGAACCTGCGCGTGACAGGCCCGTACCTGTCGGCGCAGGCGGCGGGGAACGCGGCGGCCCTGCGCGGCACCCTGACCCTGAAGGCACAGTCGTTCGGCTCGGGCGCCGCGACCCTGAGCGTACCGGGGCAGTCGTTCCCGCTGTCCGGGTCCCTGACCGGCACGCGCGTGAGCGTGGGCGGCCTGACCTACCGGGGCGGCGTGTGGTCCGGCGCGCTGGGCGCCCGGTACGCGCTGTCCGGGCAGCCGGGCACGCTGCGGGTGCTGGGCGAGGACGCGCGCCTGACCGTCGCCCCGACCGGGCCGGTGACAGGCCGCGTGACGGTCCTCCCGGCACTGGCCGGGACGGTCAGCGCGGACCTGGGCGCGGTGCGTGCGCTGCTACCCGCCGCCGTCCGCCCGGAGGTCGTGGCGGGGCGACTGGTGGCCACCCTCTCCCCCACCGGCGCGCGGCTGAGCACGGCGGGCACCCGCTACCTGGGCGACCCGCTGGGCCTGGACGCCCGCGTGGACTGGGCGGGCGGCCTGCGGGCCAGCGGCACCCTGACGCACCCCGGCACGCGCCTTCCGGTGCGTTTCGACGGCCGGGCGTTGACCGTGAGTGGCGCGGCGCTGGACGCGCGGGTGCTGACGCCCGTGCTGGCGGGCGCAGCGGGCCGCGTGAACCTGACCCTGACCCTGCCGGACCTGACCGGCCCGGACCCGCTGGCCCGCGCCAGTGGCCGCGCCGACGTGAACGTACGCGCTGGAACGCCGGAGGGCGGGCAGCGCGCGCAGGGCCGCGTGACCCTCTCGCGCGGGCAGCTGTCCGCGAACCTGAGCAGTTCGCTGGCCGGGTACGCCGTGAACCTGCGCGGCCCGCTGTACCCGCAGGCGAACGCGGCCCTGACCCTGGACGACCTGCGCGCCACCCTGACCGGCCGCGCCGACACGACCCTGACCCTGCGGGCGACCGGGGCCTTCCAGGGCCGCGCGGTGAACCTGACCGCGACCGGCACCAACCTGACGGGCACAGACCTCGCGCGCCGCGCCGCCGTGACCCTCGGCGGCACGCTGGCCGGAGCCGCCGTGAACCTGAACGCCCGGCAGGCCGCAGCGGGCGCCCCGCTGAACGACTGGCAGACGGCCGGGAGTGTCAGCGTGGCGGACCTGCGGCCCCTGGCAGGCGTGGACGGCACCCTGAACGCCGCGCTGAGCGGCACGCTGGGCGACCTGCGCGTGCAGGCCAGCGGCGCGGCGGCCGGCGTGCGCTTTACCGCCCCGGCGCGGTACGTGGGCGGCGCGTTGCGCGTGGACGGCGCGCAGGCGACCCTGCTACAGGGGAGCAAGACGCAGGCAACCGTACGCGCCAGCGGGACGGTCCTGCCTGCCCTGAAACTGAGTGCGCGGGCCACCCTGAACGAGTGGCTGCCCGGCACCTTCACCGCGCAGATCGGCGGCGCGCTGGCCAGACCGGACGTGAACGTGCAGGGCGTCCTGACGGACGGCCAGAGCGGGCTGCGTGCGGCGGGCTCGCGGGTGCAGGCGCACCTGCTGGGCCGCGATTACCGCGCGGACTTCACGGGCGAGGCCCTCAGCGGCGGGCTGCGCGGCCAGCTGGGCGCGAACGCGCTGGGCGGCCTGCTGAACGCCGCGCTGACCCTGAACACCACCTACGTGAGCGGGCAGAACGTGGTGCGCCTGAGCGGTCCCATCGGCTGGCGCAGCGGCGCGGGCTTCAGCGGGAACCTGCGGGCGGTCGGCGACATTCCCGGCGGCCCGCTGGACGCCCTGCTGGACGGCACGGAAGGCGGCGCACTGAAGGTCGCGGCCGTGATCGGCACGGGCGCGCAGCAGGCCCGCGTGACCGGGCAACTCCCGGCGGACCTCCCCTTCCGGCCCGGCGGAACCCTGGACCTTCAGGCCTTCGACGCGGGCGCCCTGTGGGGCCGCGCCGACCAGTTGACCCTGAGCGGGCAGGCAACCCTGGGCGGCGCGACCTGGACGGCCCTGAACGCCTCCTTTGCCGGGCGCATGCTGGACAGCGCCGGGGACTTCACGGGCGACCTGGGCGCCACCTACCGCGCCGGGAACGCCAGCCTGCGCCTGAACGGCGAGCGGGTCTCGGGCGGCGGCACCCTGGAGGGCGGCGAGTACCGCCTGACCCTGCGGGCCGGAACGACGCAGGCCCCGCTGCGGGTGGCGCGCCTGCTGCCGGCCGGACTGGGCGTGGACGCCCTGACGGCGGCCGGGACCGTGAACGCCACGGGCTCGCTGTCCGGCGGGCTGCGGGAAGTCACGGCGAGCACCCTGGCCGTCAGGGGCGTGCAGGCGCAGGGCGGGCCGTTCAGTCTGTACGGGCGGGCGGCGTACGTGCCGCGCACCGGCACCCTGAATGCCGACCTGAGCGGCAGCCTGCGCGGCGGCGTGCTGCGTGCCAGCGGCTCACTGCCTGCCGGTCTGCGGGTCACGGCGCGGAACGTGGACAGCGCGTACCTGAACGCCGCGTCGCTGGGGCGCGGCACGCTGGCGGCGGATGTCACGCTGCGCGGCGCGGTCACGGACCCGCTCGCGCAGGGCAACGTGACCCTGCTGACCGGCGCGCTCGACGGGCGCGTGACCGTGTCGGGCCGGGTCGCCTCTCCGACCCTGAACGCCCGCGTGGGCCTGCGCGGGAACGCCTCGGGCACCGTGTACGCCGAGGCGCGCGACCTGAACCTCGCGTCCGGGCAGCTGCGGGCGCGGGTGTACGGCACGCTGGTGTCGGGCGGAAACCGCGCCGACCTGGACCTGCGCGGCACCTGGCCGGACCTGAGCGGCACCGTACGCGCGCAGGTGGCGGGCCTGAACGACCCCGTGACCCTCAGCGGGAACGGGCGCGGCGGGTACGACCTGAACGCCGGGTCGCTGGGCAGCGGCACCCTGACGCTGGGCGGCGGGACGGGCAGCGGGTCTGGCGGCCTGATTCCCGCGCTGGGCGGCACACTGAACCTCACGCCGCTGCCGCTGCTGGGCGGCACCGGGCAACTGACTCTGGCGGGCACGCTGGGCGGCACGCTGACCGCGCCGACCCTGGCGGCGGCCGTGCAGTCCGCCGGAGCGTCGGCGTACGGCGTGACGCTGGAGGACCTGAACGGCACCCTGAACGCCTCGCTGTCGGGCCTGAACGGCACGCTCTCGCAGGTGGTGCCGCTCACCGTGACCCCCGACCCCACTGCGGGCAGCGGGCCCTCTCCCACCGGGACGGCGCAGGGCACCCGCGCCGTCGTGACCCTGGACGGCCCGAACCTGACGCTGGACGGCCTGCGCGTGCGGGCGGCGGGCAGCACCATGCAACTGGGCGGCGAGGCCAGCCTGAACGGCCCGTCCGCCAGGCTGACCGTGACCAGCCAGGGCACCCTGGACGGCACCCTGAACGCCACCTACCGCGCGCAGGCGCTGACGGTCGCCGGAACCCTCGGCGGGCCGCAGGCGCTGCGGGCAGCGCTGGACGTGCAGGCCGACCCGCTGACCGGCTGGCACGGCACGGCCCGCGTCACGGGCGGCCCGGCAGGCGTCCTGACCGCCCCGCTGGCCCTGACGGTGGGCGGGGCGTTCACGCACCCACTCCTGACCGGCAGCGGCGAACTCCTGAAGGCGGGCGCGCGGGTCGTGGCGTCGGCGGACGGCGTGCAACTGCGGCTGGTGGACGGGCCGGGCGCACGGGGCAGCGGCACGGTCGAACTGCGCCCCCGTGACGGCGTGTGGACGCTGCTGGGCGCGGCCAGCCTGACCCGCCCGGAACTGTCCCTGAGCGTCACACCGGGCGGCCCGGTCAGTGACCCGAACCTGCTGCTCAGCGTGCGCCGGGGCGGGTGGCGGGCCAGCGGCACGGCCAGCCTGAACGCGGCCGACCTGACCGTCTCGGATGGCGTGCGGGACGGGACGCTGCGCTGGACGGGCCGTGACCTGAACGTGAACCTGCCGGGCCTGACCCTGGACACCCTGAACCTGAACGGCGTGAACGGTCTGCTCCGCGCCAGCGGCAGCGTCGGCACCGACGTGCTGGACGGCGAGTTGACCGCCTCGCTGTCGGACCTGAAGACCCCCTACCGCGTGCCGTACCTGGACCTGGAGGTGAGCGGCGACCTGAACGCGGCCGTCACGCTGCGCGGCGGGCGGCCCTCGGTGACGGGCACGGCGGCCCTCCCGGCGGGCACCCTGACCTTCACGGCGGCCCAGTCGGCAGCCCAGTCGGAGGCGCAGTCGGCGGCCCAGGCCGACACACAGGCGGGCGGCCCGTGGACCGGGCGGATCAGCGGGACGGTCAGCGCCCCCCTGACCACCACGGTCACCCAGACCACGCCCGTTCAGACGACCGCGTCGGCCTCCACGCCGGGCACGCTGGAGCTGGATGTCCGTGCCGACGCGGGCGGCCTGAGCGGGAACGTGAACGCCACGCGTTACCCGCTGACCCTGGCCGGGCAGACCCTGAGCGTCAGCGGCACGCTGGGCCTGACCGGGCAGGCGTTCCGGGCGGACCTGCGCGGCTCGAACGACATGGGCGAGGCGGTCGTGGCGGCCTCCGGCGGACTGGCGGACCTGCTGCCGGTCCTGAGCGGCCCGCTGGCCGTGCAGCCCACCGGGGACGGGTACACGGTGCGCGCCTCGCTGGACAACGTGGACGTGCGGAACCTGAAGATCGCGCCGGACCTGTCGGGCCGCGTGAGTGGCGAGGCGAACCTGCGTGACGGGGGCGGCACGTTCGTGCTGCGCTCGGACAACCTGACCGTGGGACCCAAGGTCCTCCCGGCGCGACTGGAAGGCACGCAGGTGTCCGGCGACTGGCGCATCCGCGGGTTCCTGGGCCAGTCGGAGTTCACGGCGGGCCTGGGCAGCGGCGAACTGTTCGGGCAGGGCACGCTGCGGGCACTGCCGCTGGGCGCCGTGGTCGGCGCGTTCGCCGGGACCAGTCCGGGCGAGGGCGTGGTCACGGGCCTGGCCCGCTTCCGGTTCCCGGTCAGCGATCCGCTGGCGGGCACGGCCAGCGTGGTCGCCGAACGCATCCGCGTGAGCAGCGTCAAGGGCGAGGGCGAAAGCGCCGTCACCGAGACCCTGACCGGCACCGGCACGCTGGAGTACGCGCGGCGCGAACTGCGCAGCCTGAACATTCAACTGAGCGGCGCCGGAACCTGGGACGTGCGCGGACAGTACACCCGCGAACGCGTGGACGTGACCGCGCAGTTCAGCGACACGACCTTCACCCCGGCGCTGCTGCTGGTGCCGTCGCTGGCGGCGCTGGAACCGGACCTGAAAGGCACGCTGCGCCTCTCGGCCGCCGGGACGTACGAGCGGCCGCGCGGCCTGATCCGCGCGCAGAACATCACCGGAAGCGTGGCGGGCCTGAGTGTCAGCGTCCCGGCCTTCGCGGGGGACCTGCCGGACAGCGGCGCGTTCACCGGGGGCGGCACGGTCCTGACCGGCGGCACGGTCGGCTCGAACGGGCAGGTCACGCTGTCCGGGCAGCTCACGCTGGGCCGCCTGAGCGGCACGCGCGTGAACTTCAGCGGACTGCTGGCACCGCAGGTGCTGGGGTCACTGCCGAACACCACGGTCACGCTGGCGCAACAGACCGAGTCCCGCTGGACCCTGGGCGCCCAGAGTCGCAGCGCGGCCAGCGCCGGGGCGCCCGCCGGGACCCTGAGCGTCACGGGTGACATCGCGCCCCGCTGGGACCTGACGCTCGCCGCCCGGAACTTCAACCTGCCGCTGAACGTCATCTACGGCCGCGAAAGCACCCTGGACGCCGACCTGCGCGCCGTGGACGACGGCGAGGCCATTCACGTCACGGGCGCGGCCGACTTCACGCGCCTGATCCTGGGCCGCTCGAACGCGCAGGCCACGCTGCCCGCCCCCGGTCAGAGCAGCGTGGCCGACACCCCGAACACCAACGGCCGCACCACCGACAACTACGTGAGCCCGCTGCCCGAGGAACTGCGGACCTTCCCGCAGGCCGCGCAGGCCACGGGGGACGCCCGCCCGGCCCGGCCGTTCCTGGAACGGATCTCACTGGACGACATTCCCATCCGGGCCGTGAACGGCATCCGCGTGGACGAGAACCTCGTGCGGGCCGACTTCACCGGCAGTCTGGTCGTGTCGGGCACCGGGGCGCGCCCGCGCCTGACCGGCGACATCCGCTCGCAGCGCGGCTTCGTGTACCTGCGCGAGAACGAGTTCACGCTGGCCGACAGTACCGTCACGTTCAGCGGCGAGAACCTGTACCCACAGTTCGACGTGACCGCCAGCGGACTGGTCACCGCGACCCTGGGCGACACGCGGCAGCGGGTACCGGTGAAACTGAACCTGCGCGGCGAGTTCGTCACCCAGCCCGCCAGCGCGCCCCGACTGGACCTGACCACCACCCTCAGCTGCGCGCAGGACGGCCCTGCCTGCGCCGACCCGGTCACCGGCGCGGCGTACAGCGAGGCGGAACTGTACGCGCTGGTCGCCACGGGCGTCCCGAACCTGACGGCGCTGCCGGGTAACCTCACCGCGCTGGGCGCCAGCGCCTTCCAGACGGCCCTGAACGTGTTCGTGCTGGGCGAACTGGAACGCACCATCGCCGCCGCGTTCGGCCTAGACGTGTTCCGCCTGACCCCGCAACTCGGGAACGCCGACGGCACGCTGGGGGCCACCATCACGCTCGGGTCGTACCTGACGCGCGACCTGTACCTGCAGTACCAGGTGGACCTGAACGGCAACGGTCTGATCGACGCGCAGTACAGCACGCCCGACGAGCGATTCACGTTCCGGGTCAGTACGCCCATTAGCGGCCTGGACCTGCAGTCGATCCTGCCGAGCTTCAGCGCCGGGTACAACCTGAACGGCCGCACCAGCGTCAACCTGGGCGTCGAGAGTGCCGAACAGGGCACCACCCTGCGCTTCGGCGTCACCTACCGCATCGGCGGCCGCTGAGCGCCGGCAGGAACAACAGGAGAAAGGGCCGCCCGGTCTGCACCGCGGCGGCCCTTCTGCTGCACTGGTCTCATACGGATTCCGTTTGTTTCGCCAACAATCCGGAACTTCACCGGATTGTCAGCTCCACGCCCGGAACCCGTTTTTCTCCCACTCGCTCCGCTCGGATTGAACGGGCTTTGCAGCCCATTCAATCGGAGTCAGCATCAGCGGCTGGTCGTGATGTTCGCGCGGGGTTCCAGGGCGTAGAAGGCCACGATGGCGACCAGCGTACCCACCCAGCCGGGCGCGCTGCCCAGTTCCAGGTCGAAGGGGCGGCCCAGGATGGTGCTGCCCAGCTGCCCGGTCAGGCGTTCGCCGGTCTGCTGCGCCACGACGTTCCAGCCGATGATGGGTTCGCCCATGAAGCCCGTGACGCGGTCCACGCCGCGCAGCGTGAGTTTCTGCGCGCCGACATTCCCCTTGAGTTCGCCGTCCTGAAGTTCGATCTTCACGGGGTCCGCGCCGACGCTGCCCTGCACGCCACGTTCGGTGATTTCGAGGTTGATGTCCTTGCCGTGCAGTTTTCCGCCTGCGCGGCCCTTGATGGTGTCGCCGTCGATGACGCAGCGGATGTCGTAACCGTCCGCTGCACCAAGGCGGCCCTTGATGAGGTCTTCCATGCGCGGAAGTATAGCGGGGTCCGGCATGAGGCGTGCCCGGACCGCCCGGACTGGCCCGGTCAGGTGGGGCGGATCAGGCCCAGCCGCTCGAAGTAAGCGCGGCGCGTGAGGACAGGGCCACCGTCGCCCAGGGTCACGCGGCCCACGTTCCAGCGTTCGAACAGGATTCGCAGGGTGCCGCCCAGCAGAGCCGCGCCGAACCACGCGGGCGGCGAGCCGTTCCAGCGCAGGGTGTAGCCGTCCCAGGCGAGGTGTGGGCAGGTGGGGTCCTGCGCGGCCCAGAACATGCCGCCCCCCTCGCCCGGCGCGTCCCCGAGGCGCTGGGCGCGCACGGTCAGGGGCGGCTCGCGGACCTGGGTGTCGTACTGCGCTTCGTGCCACACCTGGGCGTACAGGGCGTACAGCGACTGTTGCAGGTCGTGCGCCTGGGCGCGCACGCGGGCTTCCTCGCGGCCGGTCAGGGTGCCGGGCGGGCGGTCCAGTTCGGCGCGCAGGCTGCCCAGCCGCGCTTCCAGCGGCGCGAGGCGTTGCCGGGGCGTGGGCGCGGGCGGTGGCGGCGGCGGGTCGCCCTGCAACGTGGCGGCCGGGTCGCGGTACTCGCGGCTGCCCCAGCCGCTCACCTCGCGCAGCGCAGCGTCCTCGATCACCCACAACCTCGTGGCGACCTCCCGCGCGAAGCGGCGGTCGTGCGTGACGATCACGACCGCGCCCGCGTACGCCTGCACCGCGCCCTCCAGGGCCAGCAGGGCCTCCACGTCCAGGTGGTTGGTGGGTTCGTCCAGCAGCAGCAGGTCGGCGCGCAGCCCGCTGACGAGCGCCAGTCCGGCACGGGCGCGTTCCCCGCCGGACAGTACCTCGGGCGTCTTGGGCCAGTCGGCGGCGCCGAAGCCCGCGCGGCCCAGCAGCGTGGTCGCCTGCCGCCCGAACCGCCGCTCGAACTGCGCGTGCAGGCCCTCGCCGGGCGTCAGGCCGTGCCAGGTCTGGTCGAGGCTGGCGACCGTCACGCCGCCCGCCACGCGCAGCAGCGGCTCGGGCAGCGGCAGGCCCGTGTCCGGGTCGCGGCCCGGCGGGTCCGGGTGCAGTTCGCCGGACAGCAGGCGCATCAGGGTGGTCTTGCCGGTGCCGTTGGCGCCCATCAGGGCCACGCGGTCGCCCTGCCGCAGCCGGAACGCCGCGCCCTGCAACACGGGCCGCCCGGCGTACCCCTTGCTCAGGTGCTCGCCCCACGCGACCAGCGGCGCTTTTGCCGTGCCGGCCAGCAGGCGCATGCGGATCTGCCGTTCCGGCAGGGGCGCCTCGGGCACCGCGACCCGCTCGGCGCGGCTCTTCAGGGCGCGCGAGCGGCGGCCCCAGCGGTCCAGGGTGTCCACGCTGCCCGCCAGCCGCCCGGCCTCCCGTTCGCCCAGCCGGGCCGCGCGGGACTGCGTGCGCCGCTCCAGGTCCCGCTGCGCCCGCGCGCGCGAGTACCCGCCCGCGTACGGGGTCGCCTCGCCCGCGTCCAGCCACACGCTGCGGGTCGCCACGCCGTCCAGGAAGTCGCGGTCATGACTGGTCAGCAGCACCCCGCCCCGGAAATCCCGCAGCCAGCCCTCCAGCCACTCGCGCATGCGGATGTCCAGGTGGTTGGTGGGTTCGTCCAGCACCAGCAGGTCCGGCTCCCTGGCCAGGGCCAGGGCCAGCGCCAGCCGGGTGCGTTCCCCGCCGGACAGCGTGGCCGCCTCGCGCCCCAGGAAGCGCGTGAGGTCCAGCATGCCCAGCACCCGCGCCGCCCGCGCCGGCCAGCGGAAGGCGTCCAGGTCGTCCAGGCGGGCGTGCAGCGCCGTCCAGCGGTCCAGGGTGTCCGGGTCGCCCAGGTCCGCCTCCAGCGCCAGCAGGTCGGCCTCCAGCTCCCGGTACGGGTGCGCGGCGTCCAGCAGGGCGCGCACGCTCAGGCCCGGCGGGTGCGCGTGATGCTGCGCCAGCACCGCCACCCGCAGCCCCTCCTGCCGCCAGACCTCCCCGTCGTCCGGGGTGCGCTCGCCGGTCAGGACGCGCAGCAGCGTCGTCTTGCCCGCCCCGTTGCGGCCCAGCAACGCCACGCGCTCACCGGCCGTCACGCTCAGGTCCACGCCGCTCAGCACGGCCCGCTCGCCGTACACGACACTCAGGCCGGACGCGGTGATCAGGGTGGAAGGCACAGACACGCCCGCAAGGCTAGCAGAGGCCAGCGCCCCGCGACTCCGCCAGAACGCGCATTCCCACACGCGACCACACCCGCATGACGGCCGGTCACATGCAGCAACGCCGGACCCTGGCGCCCCGTAAGCTACCCCCATGACCGACAGTCTCATGGAGAGCCTGAACGACACCCCCACCGAAACGCCCGCGCAGGCCGCCGCCATCCGCGCCGGGTGGACGATCACCACCGTGATCCTGGGGGTCGTGCTGCTGACCTCCCTGATCGGCATGCTGCTCGGCGGGAGCGGCGCAGGCCAGATCCGGTTCCTGCTGGAAGCGGCGCTGTGCTGGAACGTGTACCGGGGACGCGGCTGGGCGCGCGCCCTGCTGGTGCTGATGCTGCTCGGCACGGGCGCACTGCTGCTGAGCGCCGGGAACCCGTTCAGCACCGTCCTGGGCGTCGTGCCGCTGCTGGGCGCCGCCGCGCTGTGCTTCGTTCCACAGGTGAACGCCTACTTCCGCTACGCCTCGAAGATGTGACGGGAACCGTGAGGCGCGGCCCCCAGGCACGCAGATCCCCTCGGTATCATGCGGGGGATGTCTGCGCCCCACCCTGCCCCTTCCCTGCCCGACGTTCCCTCCGACCCGGTCGCCGCGCCCGCCTTCGTGGTGGCGGCGCTGTACCAGTTCCGGGCGGTGGCCGACCCGGCGGGCCTGCGCGAACGGCTGCTGCCGCTGGGCGCCGCGCACGGCCTGTGCGGCACGCTGATCGTGGCGTCCGAGGGGATCAACGGCACGGTCGCCGGGAGCCGCGCGGGCATCGACGCGCTGCGCGGGGCGCTGCTGACAGAGGGCTTCACCGGCCTGGAGTACAAGGAATCGGAGGCCAGCGGGCAGCCGTTCCGGCGCTTCAAGGTGCGTGTGAAAGCCGAGATCGTGACGATGGGCGTACCGGTCGAACCGACCCGCGAGGCCGGGCAGTACGTGGCCCCGCACGACTGGAACGCCCTGATCAGCGCGCCGGACGTGGTCGTGATCGACACCCGCAACCGCTACGAGGTGAAGGCCGGGACGTTCCGGGGCGCGCTGGACCCGCAGATCGATTCGTTCCGGGAGTTCCCGGCATGGCTGGACGCGCACGCCGCCGAGCTACAGGGCAAGCGCGTGGCGATGTTCTGCACGGGCGGCATCCGCTGCGAGAAGAGCACCAGCCTGCTGCGCCAGCGCGGGTACGCGGACGTGTTCCACCTTCAGGGCGGCATCCTGCAATACCTGGAGGACGTGCCCGAGCAGGACAGCCGCTGGGACGGCGAGTGCTTCGTGTTCGACGGCCGCGTGACCGTCGGGCACGGCCTGCGCGAGGGCGGGGCCGTGATGTGCCACTCGTGCGGGTGGCCGCTGGACGCGCAGGAACGCGCGGACGCGCTGTTCGAGGAGGGCGTCAGCTGCCGCCACTGCCACGCGCAGACCACCCCGGAGCAGAAGGCGGCGTTCCGGGCGCGGCAACGGCACTTCGACCGGCAGGCGACCACCACCGCCCCGTGAAGGCAGCCGCGTGAGGCGCATGGCGGCGGGCGTGCTGGCGGCGCTGCTGCTGGGCGGCGGGGCGCTGTTGGCCCTCACGCCCCGGCAGACCCCGCCCACCCCGCAGAGCGCCGAGGTGACCTTCGTGCGCGGCATGATCCCCCACCACGCCCAGGCGATTACGATGGCGCAGGCCCTGCGGCGGCGTTCCGGGGACCGCACGCTGCGCTCGCTGGCACTGGACATCGAACTGGGGCAGCAGGAGCAGATCCGGCAGATGCAGGGCTGGCTGCACCTGTGGAACCTGCCGCCCGTGGACCCCGCCGCGCCCCTGCCCGCCGCGCACGCCCGGACGATGGGCATGGCCTCCCCCGCCGAACTGAATGCCCTGAACACCCGGCCCGTCCCGGAAGCCGAAACGCTGTTCCTGCAACTCATGATCCGCCACCACCAGGGAGCGCTGGTCATGGCGCGGCCCGCGCTGGAGACTGGCGTGCTTCCGCAGGTGGGCCTGCTGGCGCGGCAGATCACAGGCACGCAACGCGGCGAGATCACCACCCTGAGCGCCCTGCTGCGGCGGCGCGCTCAGGTCCCACTGCCGGGGCTGCCTCCTGCCACACCAGCGCCCACGCACCACCACTGACGGCCAGCCCCGCCTACTCCTCCAGCGCCTGCGGGGGCAGCGGCGCGGGGAACACCAGGGCACTCAGGGCCACGCCGCCCAGGCCAGTCATGACCGCCACGCCCAGCCACAACTCCAGGCTCAGGTTACTCAGGCCCAGACGCACGGCGCCACCCAGGAACGGCACCCACACGCACAACGGCAACAGGAACGCAAACGCCCGAAGCTGCCACACCCGCGCCGCACCGGGACGCAGCAGGGCGTGCAACGCGTCCGCCAGCAGGCCACTGAACGCCGCCAGCAACGGCACGCGCCACTCACCCGGCGCGAGCATGAAACTCATGCCCAGGTTCGTCACGAAATACATGACCGTCACCGCCCCGAACGGCAACGCAAACCGGCGCAGGATCAGCAGGACCGGCGCCGTCATGATCAGCGCCGTCAGCAGGACCGCGCTCAGCTCGCCGCGCGTCTGCACCCACCCCAGCCCCTGCGGCACAGTCAGCAACCCCCACATGTACATGTGCATGAACGCCGTCGCCGCCAGCAGCGACGCACCGGACAGCGCCGCCACCCACCGCACGCCGCCCGCCGCCATGCGCGCCGCCGGGGACCGCCACGCCGCATTCAGGGGCGACGCCACGATCAGGGCCGCGCCCGCGAACAGCAGCAGATGCGTGGGCGACAGCAACGCCTCGATCCCCACCTCGATCCCAAAAACCGTGTGCCACACCATGTCCCCAACGCCGCCCAGCCCGAACACCGGCACACCCAGCGCCGCCAGATGGTACCCCTCCGGGAACGCCGCCAGACCGCGCCGCCCCTGCCGCCACCCGACCGAAGCCAGCCGCAGGCACCAACCCGCCACCGCCAGGAATCCGCTGTAGAACAACGCATGCCACGGCGTGAAGAACGTCTCCAGCGACTCCCCGAACTGATTGTGCGCCCACCCGTCCACGAAAATCCCGCCCAGCAACCACCAGCCCAGCGCGATGGTCAGCAGGTTCTGCCGGGTCGAGGTGCGGTACGCGGCGCCGGACAGCCCGGCCTGCGGCAGCAGGGGCGAAACGGTTGTCATGCCACCAGTGTACCGGGGGTCATCACCGTTCCACGAACAGGCAGGCGGGGGTTCCAGCTTCTCCCCGGCGGTGGAGTTTCCGGGTGCTTCCCCACCCCCCAGCCCCCTACCCCAGGGGGGCAGGGGGAGCAACGTTGCACTGGGCAGGTATTTCGTGGGCTTACATGGCGGGTGATCGGCGGGGACGGCCACGCCTCACACGCCATCCTCCGCCCCCGCTGCGTTCGCCCCGCGCGCTGCGCGCACGACGGGCCGCGTTGCCACAACGGTTGTGTGGCCCCAATTCTTGGTGCGAGCAGCAAGGTTCTACTTTTTGGGCTGTTGCCAGAGCATGATTTTCAGAGTCGATCAGCGGCGTTCAGCAAGGCACCCTGCCAGCCACCGCAGACCACCACCGGCCGTCGTGCGCGCAGCGCGCGGGCCTACGAGGGGGGCGGCAGGATGGCGTCGAAGCCGGACACGTCACCGCCCACTACACCTCCGCCGCGCCAGTAAAAACTCTTGCCCAGTGCAACGCCTGCTCCCCCTGCCCCCCTGGGGTAGGGGGCTGGGGGGTGGGGAGGCCCGCCGCCAGGCGCAAGGATTCCGACTGTCTTTACCCGAAGTACCCGAGAAGGTCGATCAGCGTGCGCGCGTAGTCGTTGGGTTTCAGTCCGCGTTTGTCGAGTTTCACGCTGGGCGGGAACGTGACGACTTCGGTCTTGAAGGGGAAGGCGCGCAGGCCGGGGGCGTCGTAGTCGAGGGTTTTGTAGGCGAAGGTGATCTGGATCTGGGTCATGGTTTCGCCGATGCTCAGGACGCGGCGGGCGGCGGCGGTGAGGCGGAGTTTGGCGAGGTCGATGAAGTTCTGCACTTCGGGGGTGGGTGGGCCGTATTTTTTGCGGAGGTCGCGTTCGACGCGGCTGATGGCCTGGAGGGTGCGGCTTTCGCTGAGGCGGCCGTAGGTGGCGATGCGGGCTTCCTCGTCGCTTTTGCCGTCGGCGGTGAGGAAGTACTCGGGCGACAGGCGGGCGTCGATGGGCAGGTCGATGCTGATGGTGGTGGGGGCTTCGATCTTTTCGCCTTTGAGTTTGGCGACGGCCTCGGCGAGCAGTTCGGTGTACACGTCGATGGAGACGGCCTGGACGTGTCCGTGTTGCTCCTCGCCGAGGATGTTGCCCACGCCGCGGATTTCCATGTCCTTCTCGGCGAGGAGGTGGCCGCTGCCGAGGTCCTGGAGGTCGGCGATGGCCCAGAGGCGGCGCTGGGCGTTCTCGGTCATGCGGGGTGGGTAGAACAGGTAGGCGTAGGCGGTCTGGGCGCGGCGGCCCACGCGGCCACGCAGCTGGTAGAGCTGGGCGAGGCCGAGGCGGTCGCTGCGTTCGATCAGGATGGTGTTCGCTTCGGGGATGTCCAGGCCGGTCTCGACGATGGTGGTGGCGAGCAGCACGTCGAAGGCGCCCTGTTCGAAGCCGAGCATGATTTCTTCGAGTTCTTCCTCGTTCATGCGGCCGTGGGCGACGCCGATGCGGGCTTCGGGGACGAGGTTACGCAGGTAGAGGCTGCGGGCGCCGATGCTGGCGATGCGGTCGTGGATGTAGAAGACCTTGCCGCCGCGTTCGATCTCGGTGAGGATCGCGTCGCGGACGGTGATGGGGTCGAACGGTGCGAGGACCGTCTGGATGGGTTTGCGGCCCTTGGGTGGGGTCTGGATGGAGCTCATGTCGCGCAGGCCGACCATGCTCATGTAGAGGGTGCGGGGGATGGGTGTGGCGGACAGGGCGAGGGTGTCGACAGCGCGGGCGTCCTCGGGAATGTCGATCTTGCCGTCCTTGGGGGTGGGCGGCAGGCCCCGCAGCGCGCGGAGTTTTTCTTTCTGGCCGACGCCGAAACGGTGTTCCTCGTCGACGATGATCAGGCCCAGGTCGCGGAACTGCACGTCGCCGCTGAGGAGGCGGTGCGTGCCGATCAGGATGTCCACCTTGCCCTGGGCGGCGTCGGCGAGGATGCTCCGGGCCTGCTGGGGGGTGGTGAAGCGGGAGAGGCCCTCGACGCGCACGGGGAGGCCCTTGAAGCGTTCGACGAAGGTGCTGGTGTGCTGTTCGGCCAGGAGGGTGGTGGGGACGAGCACGGCGACCTGTTTGCCGTGTCCGACGACGCGGTGCGCGGCGCGCAGGGCGACCTCGGTCTTCCCGAAGCCCACGTCGCCGGAGATGAGGCGGTCGGCGGGGTTGGCTTTCTCCAGGTCGCGCATGGTTTCTTTCAGTGCGGTCTTCTGGTCGGCCGTCAGTTCGAATTTGAAGTTCGCCTCGACCTGACTGTCCCATTCGGGCTGCGCGGGGAAGGCGTTGCCGGGCGTGACCTGCCGCGCGGCGTACTGCACGAGCAGTTTCGCGGCGACGGCCTCGGCGTTCTTGCGGGCCTTCTCCTTGGCTTTCGCCCAGTCCTTCTTGTCGAAGGAACTCAGGGAGGGTGGGTCGTCGGTGGTGCCTGGGTGGCGGCGCAGGACCGGGAGTTGCTCGATGGGCACGCTCAGGCGCGCGCCGCCGCGGTACGTGAGGTTCAGGTAGTCGCGGGTGACGCCCAGCACCTTGCGGGTCTCCAGGCCCTCGAACTGCCCGATGCCGTGCTCGGGGTGGATCAGGTAATCCCCGACGTGCAGGCCCAGCGCGTCCGTGACGGGCTTGCCGTTCAGGCGTTTGCCGCGCAGGGCGCTGCCACCCTGGAAGCCGTAGATGAGGTCCTCGGTCAGGATGACGGTCCGGTGTTCGGGGATGACGAAGCCGCCCTCTCCTGCCGCGCGCAGGAAGCCCAGGCCCCCCTCGGGCACGCGTGGGATCTTCAGCCACGGGATCTCGTGCGTGTTCAGCAGCTTGTCAGCGAGGTACGCAGCGGTGCGGTCGTGCCGCACGAGGATCATCACGCGGTAGTCCGCCTCGCGCCATTCGTTGACGTCGCGTTCCAGGTCGCTCAGGCGCGCGCGGTAGAACGGCAGCGGAGTCAGGCCGGTGTCCAGGTCCGGCAGGTCCAGCGGGGTGCGGCCGAAGCTGGTCACCTCACGCCCGGCCAGTTTCGGCCAGAAGGTGTCGATCAGCACGCCCAGCGCGGACGCGTAGAACTCCGGCGAGTCCAGGAACACCCGCCCCGGCAGCAGTTCCAGGCGGGTGGCGTCCCACTTCACCTCCGTCAGGTACTCGGCGGTGGGTTCCAGCGTGAAGCTCTGCGCCTTCTCGCCGGTCAGTGCGCCCGGTTTCAGGAAGCGCAGGGTGTCCAGTTCGTCCCCGAAGAACTCCGCGCGGACCCACAGGCCCTCCTCGGCCTCGGCAGGCAGGCCCGACCCGGCAGACAGACGGAGTTCCAGCGTGTCGCCCTGAATCTCGAAACCGGGTTCTTCCCCGCGCTCGTAGCCCAGGCGTTCCAGGCGCGACAGCAACTCCTCACGCGGGTAGTTCGAGCCGACCCGCAGCGTCAGGGCGTGGTCCTCCGGGCGGGACGGGAACAGGTCCAGCGCCGTGTTCACGTCCAGCACCACGTGCTCGTGCCGGGCGTCCCAGTCGCGCAGACCGGGGTTCACGCTGACCGGCGCACCCAGCACCCCGGCCGTGGCGTAACTGCCCAGGCGGTCCGGGGTGGTCAGCAGCACGGCCGGGCCGGGGAACGCCGCGAACAGCGCCGCGCGCGCCACCTGCGGGAGCAGCAGCAGGTTTCCGGGCGGGGCGGCGGGCAGCAACTTGGAAAGATTGGGCGCGGCAACAGTCACCTGAAGAGTTTACGCGCCCCCCGCTCTGGGAACAGAGAGCGAAAAGACTTAGCGAAGGGTCGCTCAGCGGCCCGGGGTCTTGCAGCCGGTCAGGAGGGTCTTCGTGGTGGTGGTGCTGTTCCCGGTGAAGGTGCTGAGTTCCGCCGCGCCCTGGTGTTCCCACCACTGCAACCCGCCGCGCGCTCCGGCGGGACCGCTGAGGCTGGCGTAACGGGCACCGCTGGCGCTGATCGCCTGCGCCAGTCCGTGCCGCTGGCCGTTCCAGTCGAGCATGGCGAACATGGGGTCCTGGCCGAACTGCACGTAGTACACGCTCAGTTTCTTGCCTGCGTCGCAGGTGTAGTGGAACACGCGGTAGGTCACCTGTACGGGGGGCGTGGCGGCGTGGGCGGCGCCCAGGGTCAGGGCGGCGAGGGCCAGGGTCAGTCGCTTCATCCTTCCACCGTAGCCAGCTTCCGTGAACGCTTCACGAGCGTGCGATGACAATGCCCGGCGTATGCTCCGCGCATGTCTTCCTCGTCCCGACGGTCCCGTCACGCGGCCCGCCGCCTGCTGTTCGGTCTGGCCGCCGGTCTGCTGGTCGGTCTTGCCACGCCGTCCGCGTGGCCGCCCGAGGCGCGCGTGCTGCTGGGCTGGGTGACGTTCACGCTGACGGTCATGGCGCAGTTGTGGCCCCTGCTGATGACGGCCGGGCCGGGCCGGACGCGGGAACTGGCGACGCGGGAGGATGACAGCCGGGCCGTGGCGGGCACACTGACGACCTCGGCGGCGCTGGTGAGCCTGATCGGGGTGATGTTCCTGCTGTCCGACGCGCACGACGCCAGGGGCACGCGCGAGGTGCTGCTGACGCTGCTGGCGGTGGGGACGGTGGTGGGCAGCTGGCTGCTGGTGCAGACGGAGTACACCCTGCATTACGCGCGGCTGTACTACCGCGACGGACGCGGCGTGCTGTTCCCGCACGGGAACGATCATCTGGAGGAACCCACGTACTGGGATTTCGCGTACCTGAGCGTGACGATCGGCATGACGTATCAGGTGAGCGACACGAACCTGAACACCCGCGCCATGCGCCGCCTGCTGCTGGGGCACGCGCTGCTGTCGTTCGTGTTCGGGACGGTGATCATCGCCGTGACAATCAACGGCGTGGCGGGCCTGATCCAGTAGCCGGGGCGTACAGTCTGGGCATGTTGCCTCTGCTGCTGTCCGGTCTGCTGGTCGCCGCGCCCGTGTCTGTCAGCCGGACGCCTGCCCTGCTGGAGGGTGCCCGTCCGGCGTCCTCCCGCCCGGTGGAGGGCGGTGGGGTGCTGGTGTCCCTGGACAGTGAACTGGACGTGCTCGTGTCCGGGGAGGGCGGTCGGGTGACGCGGGTCGTGCTGGCGTTCGATTCGCGCGGCGCCTCGTATCCCGGTGATCTTCCGGCGCTGGGTAGCCGCCTGGGCCGACTGGCGCGCGAGTACGCCACGCGCTGCTTCGGATTGCCCGCCGGGGACCGGAAGGTGCTGGGGGAGCGCATCTGGCAGGCGTCGAAGAACCCGGATACGGACTTCCCGGCGTTCTGGTCGTACGGCCCGCTTGACGTGCAGGTGAATGCCGTGGTCGAGGGTGGGTACTCCCGCACGCTGGGGGATTCCGGGGTGGTGGATGTCCCGCCGGAGGTGAGCGTGCGCGTGACGCTGGAACGGGCAGCGGCACCCGGCTGGGTGCCTGGGTGCCGCTGGAAGTAAGTACACTGCGTTTATCTTTTAGATAAACCGCGCGGAGCGCGTAGCAGAGGAAGTACGTTGAAGCGGGAATGGAGAGATTCCAGCGCTTTCCCGGAATCTCGCAATGTTAGCTTCGACGTACTTAGTTGGAGGCTCAGCCGAGGCGTTCGAGGGCGCGGGCGGCGAGCACGTCCACGAGGTGCGCGCGGTACTCGGCGCTGGCGAAGCGGTCGCCGAGCAGGTCGCCCGCCTCGACGAGGCCGGTGGGGGCCGGGTTGCCATCCTTCACGGCTTCTTCCAGTTTCGTGAGGCGGTGGGCGCGTTCGGCGGCGCCGGTGTACGCGGCGCGGACCTCGCCGCTGGCGTGGCGGGCGACGGCCAGACCGACGATGGCGTAGTGGCTGGCGGGGTGCCGGAACTTCTCGTAGGCGCTGGCCTGGATGGTGGCGGGAATGCGGATGTGCGTCAGGAGTTCGCCTGGCTGCACGGCACTTTCGAACATTCCGACGAACATGTCGTCGGCGTGGACGGTGCGTTCGCCGTCGGGGCCACGGATGACGAATTCCACGCCCAGGGCCAGCGCCGCGGCGGGGTAGTCGGCGC
Source organism: Deinococcus seoulensis (assembly GCF_014648115.1). NCBI lineage: Bacteria > Thermotogati > Deinococcota > Deinococci > Deinococcales > Deinococcaceae > Deinococcus > Deinococcus seoulensis. The sequence goes on along the minus strand of NZ_BMQM01000032.1, from coordinate 7,224 downwards.
TGGGGTCAGCGTGCGCCAGACTGCCGCCGATGGTGCCGCGGTTGCGGACCATGGGGTCACCGACCCACCCGGCCACCTCGGGGAACAGCGGGAGGTCGCTGCGCAGCACCTCGGCGTGGGTGGTCATGGCGCCCACCACGAACCAGTCGCCGTCGCGCTTGATGCCTTTCATTTCCTGAATGCCCCAGATGTCCAGCAGGGCGGGCGGCTGCGCCAGCCGGAGCTTCATGGCGGGCAGCAGGCTGTGCCCCCCGGCGATGAGTTTCAGGTCGGGGTTCGCGGCGAGCGCGGCGATGGCCTGATCGACACTGTCGGCTTTCTGGTACTCGAAGTTGGCTGGATACATGAATCCCTCCGGGATGGGGTTGATGGTTGAAAGGTGACAGTTGATAGAGAAGGTTGGCGGTTTCTATCAACCATCAACCTTCGCCTGTCAACGCCTTAGTCGTCGGCGGCCTGCGGCTGGTTGCGGGCGTCCCTGATGGCCTTCCAGACTTTCTCGGCGGTGTAGGGCATGTCGAGGTGCGCAATGCCACACTCGTGCCACAGGGCGTCCATGACGGCGTTGGCGACGGCGGCGGTGCTGGCGATGGTGCCGGCCTCGCCGATACCCTTGACGCCCAGGGGGTTGTGGGGGCTGGGGGTGACGGTATGCCCGAGCTGGAAGGTGGGCACGTCGTCGGCGCGGGGCATGGCGTACTCCATGTACGTGCCGGCCAGCAGGTTGCCGTCCTCGTCGTACGCGGCGTCTTCCAGCAGCGCCTGCCCCATGCCCTGGGTGATGCCGCCGTGCACCTGTCCCTCGGCGATCAGGGGGTTGATCAGGGGGCCGCAGTCGTCGATGCAGCCGTAGTTGCGGAGTTTCACGTGGCCGGTGTCGGTGTCGATCTCGACGACGGCGATGTGCGTGCCGAAGGGGTACACGAAGTTCTTGGGGTCGTAGAAGGCGGTCGCTTCCAGGCCGGGTTCGAGGTCCTCGGGGTAGTTGTGCGCCAGGTGGGCCATCAGGGAGATGTCGAAGAAGGTCTTGCTCTTCTCGGGCGCGCCCTTGATGCGGAACACGCCGCCCTCGTGCTCGATGTCGTCCACGCTGGCTTCCAGAAGGTGCGCGGCGATCTTCTTCATCTTGGTGGTGATCTTCTGCAGGGCGACTTTCAGGGCGCTGCCGCCCACCGCCGCGCTGCGGCTGCCGTAGGTGCCCCAGCCGTAGGGCATGCGGCCGGTGTCGCCGTGGATCAGGTCGATGTCCTCGATGGGAATCTGGAGTTCGTCGGCGGCGATCTGCGGGAACGCGGTTTCGTGGCCCTGGCCGTGGCTGTGGCTGCCGGTGTACAGTTCGACCTTCCCGGTGGGGTGCACGCGCACGAGGCTCGATTCCCACTGTCCGGCCTGCGCGCCGAGCTGCCCGACGAGGGCGCTGGGGGCCAGTCCGCAGGCTTCGAGGAACGAGATCAGGCCGACGCCCAGGATCTTGTTGCTGCCTTTCATGCGCTGCTGTTCCTCGCGCAGGGCCGGGTAGTTCATCATGGTCATGGCCTTGTCGAGGGCCGGTTCGTAGTTGCCGCTGTCGTACACGAGGGCCACGGGCGTCTGGTACGGGAACTCGTCGGCCTGGATGAAGTTCTGGCGGCGCAGTTCGGCGGGGTCCATGTTCAGTTCGTGCGCGGCGACGTCCACGATCCGCTCGACGAGGTACGTGGCCTCGGGGCGGCCGGCGCCGCGGTAGGCGTCGACGGGCACGGTGTTCGTCATGACGCCCGTGACCTTCGCGTGAATGGCGGGGATCTTGTACACGCCGTTCAGCAGCGTGGCGTACAGGTACGTGGGCACGGCGGGCGCGAACAGCGTCTGGTACGCACCGAGGTTCGCCAGGGTGTTCACGCGGAAGCCCAGGATCTTGCCCTCGTTGCTCAGGGCCAGTTCGGCCTCGGTTTCGTGGTCGCGGCCCTGCGCGTCACTGACGAAAGCCTCGGAGCGGCGCGCGGTCCACTTGACGGCGCGGCCCAGCAGCCGCGCAGCGAGCAACACGATGACTTCCTCCTGGTACTGGAAGATCTTGGTGCCGAAGCCGCCGCCCACGTCGGGGGAAATCACGCGCAGTTTGTGTTCGGGGATGCTCATCACGAACGCCGCGAGGATCAGGCGGTGAATGTGGGGGTTCTGGCTGGTGGTGTACAGCAGGTACTCGCCGCTGGCGGGCGTGAACTGCGCGAGGCTGCTGCGCGGCTCGATGGGGTTGGCGATCAGGCGGTGGTTCTTGAGTTTCACGCTGACCCGGCGGGGCGCGGCCTTGAAGGCCTCGTTGGTGGCGGCCTCGTCTCCGATCTCGAAGTTGAAGGCCACGTTGCCGGGAACGTCGTCGTGCACCAGGGGCGCGCCCTCTTTCAGGGCGGCGCTGGCGGTCGAGACGGCAGGCAGCGCGTCGTAATCGACTTCCAGGGCGGCGGCGGCGTCCTCGGCCTGCGCGCGCGTCTCGGCGATCACGACGGCCACGATGTCGCCCACGTGGTTGGCTTCATGCAGGGCAATGGCGGGGTGCGCGGGGGTTTTCAGGTCCGGCAGCAGCCACCCGACCGGGATGCTGCCCAGCCCGGCGTCCGCGACGTCCTGCCCGGTCAGCACGTGCACCACGCCGGGCAGGCCCGTCACGGAGTCCCTGTTGATGCCGCTGATCTTCGCGTGCGCGTAGGGGCTGCGGACCATCGCGGCGTGCAGCATGCCGGGAATGACGATGTCGTCGGTGTAGTTGCCGGTGCCCGTGATGAAGCGCGGGTCTTCCTTGCGCTTGAGTGCCTGTCCGAAGTACTTCTCGGTTCTGGTATCGCTCATGGGGTGATGCCTCCCTGGGAGTGGGCTGTGGGCTCTGAGCTGTGGCCTGTGAGCTGTGGCCTGTGAGCTATGGGCTGTGAGCTATGGGCTGTGAGGAAGCGGCGCGTGGGCTCAGAGCTCATGGCTCAGAGCTCGTGGCCCCCGGATTCAGTCGTCGGCGGCCTGGCTGGCGCCCTGCATGGCGCTCGCGGCGTGCTGCACGGCCCGGACGATGTTGTGGTACCCGGTGCAGCGGCAGTAGTTGCCCTCAAGGTGGTGGCGGATCTGGTCCTCGGTGGGGTTGGGGGTGTGCTTGAGCAATTCGGCGGAACTCATGATCATGCCGGGCGTGCAGAACCCGCATTGCAGGCCGTGTTCTTCCCAGAAGCCGGTCTGGAGGGGGTGCAGGTCGGCGACGGTGCCGATGCCCTCGATGGTGGTGACGTCCATGCCGTCGGCCTGGACGGCCAGCAGGGTGCAGCTTTTCACGGCGTCGCCGTTGACGTGCACGGTGCACGCGCCGCACTGGCTGGTGTCGCAGCCGACGTGCGTGCCGGTCAGCAGCAGTTCCTCGCGCAGAAAGTGCACGAGGAGCGTTCTGGGTTCCACGTCGCGGGTGTAGGACTTGCCGTTCACGTTCACGGTGACGTTCATGGGTGCCTCCCTCTGGGACTGTCGGGTCCGGTCGAGTTGATGCGTGGGGTGTTCATGCGGGTGCGGCGGTGTCCGTGGCGTGCCGGGGCGAACGCCGGGAACAGCGGAATGCAGGCACGGGGAACGGGCGCCGGAACTGAGTTGTATGACCGGTCTTATTGAAACACAAAAAAGGTTGGAAAAGGGTGCCGGGCCCGGCAGGAGCGGCAGGCCCGGTGGGGGCGGCGCGTGGTAGCGTGGTGGGGTCAAGGTGGTGGGGTCAAGCAAGAGTGGGTCACCGGGTGCGGCGCGGGCCGCAGGGGCCGGGTGACGGGATTCTGTGCCCGGAAGGGTTCCGGACGTGGAGGCGCGGCGGTCGGGGCGCGCCGGGAGGGTGTCGGGGCGGCATGAACGAGCGACTCGTACTGGAAAGGCAGCGGCGCGTCACGGCCTGGAACCGCTTCGTGGCGCGCGGCGGGGTCGGCGGCGCGCCCGGCGTGGGCCGCGCCGGGGCAGGTGACGTGCCTGCGGGCGTGCTGGCCTCCTGGAACCGGTCGGCGCTGACGGTCCCGCCGGACCGGGTGACGGCGCCCGTGTCCGACCAGGGTCCGGCGTGGACGGGGTCGCCGCTGGAGTTCGCCACGCGGTCCCTGCGGCCCGAACTGGGCACCCTGGCGCGCGAAGGGGACCTGATGGTGGCGCTGGCCGACACGCGCGGGCAACTGCTCTGGACGGCCGGAAGTCCGCGCATGCAGCGGCTGGGCCGGGCGCTGAACTTCGTGCCCGGCGGTCACTGGGACGAGGGCAGCGTGGGCACCAACGCGCTGGCGCTGGCGCTGCGGGAACGGCAGGCGGTGCGGGTGTTCGCCGCCGAGCATTACGTGCAGGCCGTGCATGACTGGGTGTGTTACTGCGCGCCGCTGCGGGACGCGCGCGGGGCGCTGCTGGGCGTCCTGAACCTGAGTACCGTGTGGGATCAGAGCACGCCGCTGGGACTGGCGAGCGCGCAGCATTACGCGCAGCGGATCGAGGCGCAGCTGGCCGGGCCGGACGTTCCGGCGGGCGTGCAGGTGCGGCTGTGCGGCGTGCCGGGCGTGCAACTGGGGGGCCGCCGCCTGCACCTGACGCCCCGGCAGCTGGAGTTGCTGACCGTGCTGGCCCTGCACCCGGACGGCCTGACGCTGGACGCCCTGCACGCGCACATGTACGGGGACGCGCCGATCAGTTCCAGCACCCTGAAGTCCGAGGTCAGCACGCTGCGGGGGCTGCTGGGCGGGCAGATCGCGTCGCGGCCGTACCGGCTGAGCGTGGCGGTGGACCTGGACCTGCTGCGCGTGGAGCGGCTGCTGCTGTCGGGGGACGTGAACGGCGCGCTGGACCTGTTCGACGGGCCGCCGCTGCCGGTCAGCGAGTCGCCGCTGCTGTCGTACTGGCGTTCGTACCTGGACGGGGCGCTGCGGCGGGCGGTGTGCGGCGCGCGGGACCCGGCGCTGCTGTGGCGGTACGCGGCGCGCTTCGATGACCTGGAGGTGCTGGCGTTGCTGGAGTCGCTGCTGGGACCGCAGGACCCCCGGCGGGAGGTGGTACGGGCGCGGCACGCGGCGCTGCTGCGCGAACTGTAGCGGACGGGGCTGGGCGTGGGCAGATGGGCGCGGCGGGCACTCTTTCGGATAGAATGCCGCTCAGTCGAGACGATGGTTCGGCAGGCCCTGCCGGGCGCGCGGGCAGCGCGGCGCGGACGTTACCCCTTCACGTGATGAAGAGGGTACGGGTCATGACTGTCTGATTTGGTGTAGGATGTACACTGTTGCCGATTCGGAAGCGAGTGATTCCGACGGTGTTTGCGGGGGAGTTGGCTGACCGCCCACTGAACTCGTGAATTCGTTCACAGGAGATTGACATGAAGACCCTCATCCTCGGTGCTGGTTACTCCGGCCTTGCTGTCGCCACGAAAATGAAACCCGCGCCCGGACTCGAAGCCCTGATGGTCGAGCAGAACGCCTACCACACCTTCGAAACCCGCCTCCACGAGGCCGCCGCGCACAACACCCGCGTCACCCTGCCCCTGGCACCCCTGCTGCGCGGCACCGGCGTGAACCTCGAACAGGCCCAGGTCGAAGGCGTGAACCTCGACGACCGTGAGGTCACCCTGAAAGACGGCCGCGTCCTCACGTACGACACCCTGGTCGTCGGCCTGGGCAGCGTCACGAACTTCTACCGCATTCCCGGCCTGGCCGAGAACGCCGCCGAACTCAAGCAACTCAGCGACGCCGACGAGATCTTCAACTTCGTCAACCGCGCCTACACCACCGAGTACCAGGGCAACCGCGACATCGTCGTCGGCGGCGCCGGCCTGACCGGCGTGGAACTCGTCACGGAACTCGCCCAGCGCGCCCAGCTGCTCAGCAAGGAACGCGGCCTGCCCCCCTTCAACATCTACCTCGTCGAGGCCGGCCCCAAGATCCTCCCCATCCTCGACGACGGCCTGCGCGGCAAAGCCCAGAAAACCCTCGAAGAGTACGGCATCCACATCCTCGTCGGGCACCGCCTGATGCAGGCCACCGCCGACAGCGTCACCGTGCAGACCGCCGAAGGCGAACAGAAAGTCATCGGCGCCGGCAAGATCATCTGGACCGGCGGCATCCAGGCCCGCGACATCGTCAAGGGCGAGAAACTGGAAAAAGGCCCCGGCGGCCGCATCGCCGTGGACGACAGACTGCGCGCCAAGGGCTACCCCGACGTGTTCATCATCGGCGACATGGGCCTCGCCCTGAACCAGGAAGGCAAACCCGTGCCCACCACCGCCCAGCACGCCGGACAGCAGGGCCGCCTGACCGGCAAGAACATCATGCGCATGGTCAAGGGCGAGGAACTCGAAGCCTACGAACCCACCACCCTGGGCGAATTCGTCAGCCTGGGCGGCCTAATGGCCGTCGGCTGGATGAAACTCCCCTGGAACCAGAAGCTCGCCATCACCGGCGGCATCGCCCACGTCATGAAACGCGCCAGTGAATGGCGCTGGCGCGTCAGCATCGACTGAGCAGCACCCGCCCCCTGCCCCCGAACCCGCGTGGTTTCGGGGGTTTTTCATGGTGCCTCCAGCCAGGGAAACCCCCACGGATCGGCAGCGCAACGTGCGTCGACTGTGGCGGCGTCGTGCAGTCGCACCGGCAGGGGAAAGTCGGCCGGCGTGACCGGCACTGCCAGCAGTGGCCGGACAGGCTGCGGGCTGATCAGGTGCGGTTCGCGCACCCGTCCCAGACCCGGCCAGTCATAGTCCGGCATCCGCTCGAAGCCGTCTGGTGGCAGGACGTACACGAAGCCGGTCGAGAGCAGTTCCTGCCCACCAGTCACGGTCAGGTCCGGGTGTGGGGCCAGAGACAGGAAGTACCGTGTCTCGCTCCAACTGCCTGCCTGCTGCACCTGCAGGGCAGCGTTCACCATGCGCTTCACCCGACTGCGCTCCCGCAGGGCGTACATCAAGGCCCACAGCGCGTCGGAAGTGGCGAACACGCCCGTACGTTTGCTGAAGTCGTCGGCGCTCAGGTCATGAGGCGTGCGCGGCTCGAAGACGGTCAGTCCGGCCTGCGGGGAGCCGTGGAACAGGACGCCCTGCTCCTGAAGCCAGCGCAGGAACAGCCAGCGGGGCGTCTCGGGCGGCAGGAGGGCCGGGTCGCGGGCGTCCCACGCGGCCTGGAATGCGGTGGTGGCAAATTCGGAAGGCTCTTCCTGGATTCCAGGGAGCTGAGGGTGCTCTGATAAACTATCAGCATGCTGAGCTTA
>NZ_BMQM01000031.1 GCF_014648115.1 Deinococcus seoulensis | reverse complement strand
CTCAAAACATCTTTGGGTGGTTCCGGCACGCCCATCCATCGGCATTCTTATGACAAACGCTCTATTGATCAGTGGGCCATTGATCAGTGGGCGGCGGCCACTTCCTTGCCGCGCTGTTCGGTGGCGAGGCGGTCCCAGTCGATGCGGCGGCGCCTCCATTCGAAGATCAGGACCTTCACGACCTCCTCGGCGCTGCGGGCCAGGAACACGCCCCACACGCCCAGCGGGGAGTACAGGCCCAGGCCGATGGCGAGCGGCAGGCCCACGACGAACGCGCCGACCACGTCGCCGATGATGACGCCCTTGCCGTCGGCCGCGCCGGGCAGGACGCCGCCGCCGATGATCATGTTGCGGACCTTGACGACCTGCGTGACGGCGCTGATCAGGATGCCGAACAGGGCGATGTGGTGCACGTCCGCGCCGACTTTCGGGAACAGGCCGGGCACGGTCAGGGCACTGGCGGCAAACAGCACGCCGAAGCCGAGGCCCGTGACGATCCCGGCGCGCCCGATGCGTGAGAGCCAGCGTTGCGCGGCGGCGGCGTCGCCCGCGCCCAGGGAGCGGCCGATGAAGACGGTGGCGGCGCTCATCAGGCCGAACGACCCGACGATGAAGATGCCTTCGAGCGTCCCGACGATCTGACTGGCGGCCAGGGCGGCGGTGCCGACGCGGGCGAACACGGCGGCGTACAGGAATCCGCCGAGACTCCAGGCGAACTCGGTAAACGCGATGGGCGCGCTGATGGTCAGGAGGGGCGCGGCGATGGACCGCCACGCGGGCCGGGGGGGCAGCGTGAGTGCGGCGAGGTGGCGGGGGCCGTAGATCTGGTAGGCGAGCAGCGCGACTTTCAGGGTGTTGGCGATCACCAGTGCCCAGGCGGCGCCGACCACCCCGAGTTGCGGGAGGGGGCCGGTGCCGAACACCAGGCCGTACGCCAGGAGGCTCTCGACGACGACGGTGACGGACGTGACGACCAGCGGGGTGCGGGCGTGCCCGAGGGAGCGCAGGGCGCCGCTGAGGATCCAGCCGAGGCTGCCGGGGATCAGGGCGAGCATGCTGACCTGCATGTAGGGGGTGGCGGCGCGGGTGACGGCTGGCTCACCACCGGCCAGTGCGAGGAGGGTTCCGGCGCCCAGGACGACCGGGACGGTCAGGAGGGCCGCGGCGAGGACGCTGGTGGCGACGCTGACGGTCAGGGTGTGGTTCACGCCGGTCTGGTCGCTGGCTCCGGCGCGGCGGGCGATGAGGATGCTGGTGCCGCTGCCCAGGGCGCCCAGGGTGACGAAGAACAGAAAGCCGAGGCTGCCACTCAGGCCGACGGCGGCGACGGCGACCGCGCCGAGCGTGCCGACGATGATCTGGTTGATGAAGGTCAGGACGAGCTGGATGACCATTTCGAGGCTGACGGGTACGGCGATGGCGGCAATTTCGCGGCCCGGACTCTTGATCGATTCAGTTGTGGGGCTGGGGGCGGGCACGGACGACATGGTGTCCACGGTACACCGGCGCCGCGCGGGGCGAATCAGCCGTCTGGCGGGTCCGCGGGTCTGAACCGGGTTCGGGAATCGGGAGCGGCAGGAACGGAAAGGGGAATGTCTTCCAATCTCTTATCAATTGATATCTATTTAGCCTATTTGATTGACATTCATCAGGCAGACGCGCAGAATACCGCACGAGAGGCAGCCCCCATGACCCAGGACCCCACCGCGACCGCCGAACACCCCGCCCCCCTGATCCCCGCGCGCTCGTGGGCGATCATCGACTCCACCCTGCGGGAGGGCGAGCAGTTCGCACGCGGGAACTTCAAGACCGACGACAAGATCGAGATCGCCCGCGCCCTGGACGCCTTCGGCGCGGAATTCATCGAGGTCACCACCCCCATGGTCAGCGCCCAGACGCACGCCGACATCCGCCGCCTGACGGGCCTGGGCCTGAACGCCAAGTTCCTGACCCACGTCCGCTGTCACATGGACGACGTGCAGCGCGCCGTGGACACCGGCGTGGACGGCCTGGACCTGCTGTTCGGCACCAGTTCCTTCCTGCGCGAATTCAGCCACGGCAAGAACATCGGGCAGATCATCGACAGCGCCCAGCAGGTCATCAGCTGGATCAAGACCAACCACCCGGACCTCCAGATCCGCTTCAGTGCCGAGGACACCTTCCGCAGCGAGGAAGCCGACCTGATGGCCGTGTACAAGGCGGTCTCGGACCTGGGCGTGCACCGTGTCGGACTGGCCGACACTGTCGGCGTCGCCACGCCCCGGCAGGTGTACACGCTGGTGCGCGAGGTCCGTAAAGTCATCCACGCCGAGTGCGGCATCGAGTTCCACGGGCACAACGACACGGGCTGCGCCGTCAGTAACGCCTACGAGGCCGTCGAGGCCGGAGCCACGCACATCGACACGACCATCCTGGGCATCGGGGAGCGCAACGGCATCACGCCGCTGGGCGGGTTCCTGGCCCGCATGTTCACCTTCGACCCGCAGGGCCTGATCGACAAGTACAACCTCGACCTGCTGCCGGAACTCGACCGCATGATCGCCCGCATGGTGGACCTCCCGATCCCCTGGAACAACTACCTGACCGGCGAATTCGCGTACAACCACAAGGCCGGGATGCACCTGAAAGCCATCTACCTGAACCCCGGCGCGTACGAGGCCATCCCGCCCGGCGTGTTCGGCGTGGGCCGCCGCATCCAGGCGGCCAGCAAGGTCACGGGCAAGCACGCCATCGCCTACAAGGCCCGCGAGATGGGCCTGCACTACGGCGAGGACGCCCTGCGGCGCGTCACGGACCACATCAAGGCGCTGGCCGAACACGACGAACTGGACGACGAGCACCTCGAAACCCTGCTGCGCGAGTGGGTCAGCGCGTAAGGGCAGCGCGTGAGGGCAGGTGTCGAGACGGCCCGGCCGGTGGCGCACGGTCCGTGGGTCAGAATGACGGCATGAACGCTGAACCCGCTCCCGTCACCGACTCCGAGACTGCGCCCGTGCCGGACCTGCGCCGGGTGTTCGCCGCGCCGGACGGCAACGGCGGAAAACAGGTGGCCGTCTTTCTGGAGGGGGGCGACGAGCAGGCGCGGGCGGCCGCCTCGGGTGCGCCCCTGAGTGTGTTCGTGCAGGCGGCCGACCCGACGGGCCTGAGGCTGCGGGTGTTCACGCCGACCCGTGAGAAGGGCAGCAGCGACAGCGCCGCCATTGCCGCGCTGAGCGCCGTGCAGGGCCGCGCGGGCCTGCTGGACGTGGTGGAGGTCACGCAGGGCGACCCGGAGGCAGGCGGCGAGGTGCAGATGGCGCAGCTGTGCGGCGGCGAGTGGCTGCTGCGTCAGGGCGTGGTGACGGTGCAGGCGGTCACGGCGGACCTGTCGACACTGGGGCTCTCCCCTACCGGGCCGGTCTGGGTGGCCGGGACGGGCCGCCCGAATCTGGTGGCGGAGGTCGCGGACCCGGGCACCCTGGACGCCTTCGTGCCGGACGACGCGGCCGTGGGCGACGTGAACCGTGCGACGGGTACGACCGGCCTGATCCTGTTCTGCATGGGTGGCCCGGCCCGCGCGGACGTGAGTTTCCGGGCGTTCGGGCCGCTGAAGGGCTTTACCGAGGACGCCGCGAGCAGCAACATGCTGGCCTGCCTGACCGGCGTGCTGGGCCACCTGGGGCGCCTGCCGGCAGACAGTACCCTGATCCGCGCGGCGCAGCGCCGTCCCGGTCAGCCTGCCCGCCTGAGCGCCCAGTACGCCCCGGCCGAGGGCGGCACCGAGGTCTGGGTGGGGGGCCGGGTCACGCCGGTCTGACCCTGGCGGCGCGAGGGCCAGTGCTGGCGGTGCGGTACTGGCGGTGCGGTGCGCCTCACGGAAGGGGAGCCGCCCGCCCCGTACACTGTCTTCATGGAGCTTTTACTGGACCTTCACCCCGACGCCTACCCGTTGCAGGGCTTCCGCCGCAAGCAGCTGCTGGAGTGGGTGTTCGAGCAGGGCGTGGGCACCTTCGACGCCATGACCAACCTGCCCGCCCAGGCCCGCGCCCAGCTGGAGGCCTCGTACCAGCTGAACCCGTTCAAGCTGATCGAGACGGTCCGCAGCGCCGACGGCAGCGTGAAGTACCTGTTCACGCTGATGGACGGCCGGCAGATGGAGGCGGTGTACATGCCGTACCTGGACCGCAAGACCATCTGCGTGTCCACCATGGTCGGCTGCCCGGCCAAGTGTGCGTTCTGCGCGACGGGCGCGATGGGGTTCGGCCGGAACCTGACGCCCGGCGAGATCGTGGGGCAGGTGCTGGCCGTGGCGGGCGGCGAGGGCTTCGCGCCGCGCGAGATCCGCAACCTGGTGTTCATGGGCATGGGTGAAGCCATGCTGAACTACGACAACACCATGCTGGCCGCGCGCATCCTGCTGCACCCGGACGCGCTGGACATGAGCAAACGCCGCGTGACGCTCTCGACCGTGGGGATCGCCAAGGGCATCCAGAGGCTGGCGACCGAGGACGACCTGGGCATCAAACTGGCGATCAGTCTGCACGCCCCGGACGAGGAGACGCGCCGCCGCATCATCCCGACCGGCGCGGTGAACTCCATCGAGGAGATCATGGCCGCCGCCCGCGAGTACCAGTCGGTCACGGGCCGCCGCATCACCATGGAGTACACCATGCTCAGGGGCATCAACGATCACCTGTGGCAGGCGGAACTGCTGGCCGACCTGCTGCGCGGCATGGTCAGCCACGTGAACCTGATTCCCATGAACCCCTGGCCCGGCTCGGACTTCGAGAGCACCACCGAGGAGCAGCTCCAGGCCTTCTACGACACCCTGGAAGCGCGTGGGGTGGATGTCAGCGTGCGCCGCTCGCGCGGGCGGGATGCGGGCGCGGCGTGCGGGCAGCTGGCCCTGAAACGCCCGTACGCGGTCAGCGGCGAATCGGGAGGCGGTCAGGCCGCGCCCGCCTGAACCGCACATGGGTACCCGAATCGCACATGAGTAAGGGTTCCGATAGAGGTTAATGCTACGCTACTCGCGTTTCCGAACACCAGGAGGCCATCAAGGTGACGCAATACACACGTTCCGTTCTGCTGGGCCTGACGCTGGCCCTCGCCAGCCACGGCGCCGCCCAGACCATGATCGAGACGGTCGGCGCGGCCGGGATTCAGAACACCCTGCAATCTGCCGGTACGCCCGCCATCCCGCAAGTGAACCTTCCCACCGCGCCCGGCACGGCGGCCGACCCGGCCAGCAGCGCAGGCAGCGCGGCGACGCCCGCCGTGACCGTCACGCCCCTGACTCCCGAACAGCAGACGCAACTGGACGCCGCGCAGGCCGCGTTCCAGGCCCGGAACTACCCGCAGGCCCGCGCGGCCTTCGAGTCGCTGATCACGCAGAACTACACCAACCCCGCCCCGCACTTCGGGCTGGGGCTGGTGCTGTTCGCGCAGAACGACGACAGGGGCGCCACCTTCGAATTCACCCAGTTCGCGGCGCTGGCACCCACCCGCTTCGAGGGGCCGTACAACCTGGGCGTGATCGCCACCCGCGCCGGTAACCACGAACAGGCCCTCACGCTGTACGGGCAGGCCGCGACCCTGATGAAAGACCAGGCGAGTCCCGCCGCGCAGCAGCAGGTCCTCGAGGCACTCGCCTCCGAGCAGACCCGCAAGGCCGACTTCGCGGCCCTGACCGGCACGCTGGCCTCCATCAGCGCGCTCGACCCGCAGAACCTGGACGTGCAGTACCGCCTCGCGCAGGCCCGGACCCTCAGCGGGCAGGGCGCCGCCGCGCTGCCCGGCGTGTACGCGCTGCTGGCCCAGGCGCCCGCCCGCGTGGACGCCGCGCTGCTGCTGGCCGACATCTACGTCGCGCAGGGTCTGCCGGAACGCGCCACGCGTGAACTGGACGCCGCCGTGCCCCGCGCCGCCAACGGCAGCGACCGCGCCACGCTGCTGCTGCGCAAGGCCGACATCCTCGCCCAGAGCGGCGACACCCGCGCCGCCGTGTTCGCCGCGCAGGACGCCACCCGCGAGGACGGCCGCAACGCCGTCGCCTTCGCCCGCGTGGGCGAACTGCGCGCCCTGCGAAACGACCGGCCCGGCGCGCTGAGCTTCTACCAGAACGCCGTGAAGCTCGCGCCGGACAACGCCGCCTACCGTGCCGCGCTGGCCGGGGTGCGCCTGACCCTCAACCAGAACGCCGAGGCCGCCCGCGACGCCGCGCTGGCCCTCACGCTGCGCCCCGACGAGGCCACCCTGGCCCGCGCGCTGTTCGTGCAGGGCGTCGCCGCGTACCGCCAGGGGCAGTACCCGCAGGCCATCAAGGCCCTGACGTCCAGCCAGACGCGCGCGCCCAGCGCCGACACCAGCCTGTGGCTGGGCCTCAGCGCCTACGCGCAGAAGGACTACGCCGGAGCGGCCGCCGCCCTGAGCGAGAGCGTGAAACTGAACCCCACACCCACCGCCCGCCAGAACCTCGCCAGCGCCCTGCTGGCCAGCGCACGCTACCCGGAAGCCGAGGCGATCCTGCGCGGCCTGGTCAGCGACGACCCGAAGAACGCCGAGGCGTGGTACCTGCTGGGCCTGACCCAGCGCGCCCAGACCCGTGAAACCGACGCCCGCGCGTCCCTGAAGACCGCCGCGGCCCTCGGGAACGCCCGCGCCGCCGGAGCGCTGAAATGAGCAAGTCCACCACCAGCCCGCGCCGCTGGCCCGACCTGCTGATCGGCCTGCTGGTCCTGCTGCTGCTGGGCGGGTTCGGCACGCTGCTGCTGCGCGGCACGCCCCAGACCACCACGCCCGGCGCGACCAGCAACGGCACGAATGCCTCTGCCCCTGCCGACACCGGCATTCCCAGCGCTCCGGGCGGCACGGTCGAGACGGCGCCCGCCGGAACGATCGAGACGGCCCCGACCACCGACAGCGCCGCAACCACCACCGACACGGCCACGACCGGCACCGCCACCGCCACCGACGACACCCCCGTCATCGAGGCTGCGCCCATCGGCGACCCGCAGGTGGCCGACACGAACACCGACGACACCAGTGCCGACCCGGCCAGCACGGACGCCAGCAGCCCGGACGCGACCAGTACGGACGCAGCCCAGGCCGACGAGGCCACCACGGACGACACCCCCGGCACGGCCGTCGCCGCGCGCCCCGAGGGGGCCGTCGCCACCAGCGAGGCCCGCGTCCCGCTGCGCAGCGACTACCGCATCACGCTCGGCACGTTCAGCAGCGCGGCCGCCGCACAGAACGCCGCCGCCGCCGTCCAGGGCCTCGGGTACACCGTCTACCCCATCGACGTGGGCACGCAGGTCGTCGCGCAGATCGGCCCGTTCGCCGACGAGCAGAGCGCCCGCCAGGCCCTCGCCGACGTGCACCGCGCCTACCCCAGCGCCCTGCTGTACCCGCCCCGCGCACAGAGCGGCGCCGCGACTCCGGCCACACCAGCCGCCACCACCCCGGCCGCCACCACTCCGGCTGCCACGCCCCCCGCACCCAGCGGCCCCACCTACCTGCAGGTCGGCGCGTTCGACCGCGTGGAAAGCGCCCAGAACCTCGTGCAGCAACTCCGGGACCTCGGATACAACCCCACCGTCAACGCCCCCGAAGGCAAGAAAGTCACGGTCCTCGTCGGCCCCTACGCCAACCCCGACGCACTGACCCGCACCGAAACCCGCCTCGCCACCAACGGCCTCGACAGCTTCCGGATCCGCTAACGTGGCAGAAATCCCCACCGCCGCCATCAGCCGCCTCGTCACCTACCTGCGCATCCTCGAACAACTCGACACGCAGGAGATCAGCCGCACCAGCAGCAGCGACCTCGCCGAACGCGCCGGCGTCAGCGCCTTCCAGGTCCGCAAGGACCTCGCGTACTTCGGCCGGTTCGGCACGCGCGGCATGGGCTACACCGTCCCCGTCCTCAAACGCGAACTCGTCCGCGTCCTCGGGCTGAACCGCACCTGGAACGTCGTCATCGTCGGCGTCGGCCGCCTCGGACAGGCCATCGCCAACTACCCCGGCGCCAGCGACTACCAGTTCCAGTACGTCGGCCTGTTCGACGTGAACCCCGCCCTCGTCGGCCAGCAGGTCCGCGGCCTCACCGTCCGCCACACCGACGAACTCCGCGACTTCGCCCGCCACACCACCGTCGACATGGGCTTCCTCGCCGTCCCACCCGAACACGCCCAGGACGCCGCACAGGCCCTCGCCGACGCCGGCATCAAAGGCATCCTGAACTTCGCCCCAGTCGTCATCCAACCCCGCACCCACGAACGCACCGGCATGCAAGAAATCAGTGACGAATGGCGTGGTCTCATCGTCGAAAACGTCGACTTCCTCGCAGGCATGAAACGCCTCGCCTTCTACATCCTCAACCCACACCTCAAAGACGCCCCCACCCCGGAGGACCCCGCATGAAGAAACTTCCACTCCTGACCCTTTCCCTGATTCTTGCGGCCTGCGGATCACAGACTTCCCCGGAGGGGGGCTCTGTGGCTGTGAGTGCCAAATCGAGCACTGTCACGGCCGCCTCCGGAAATCTGCCCGGCTCGACCAGTTTCACCTTTACGAACAAGGCCGGCGGCCGTGAAGTGACGGTCTCAACCGCGACCATCACCTGGACTGACCCGACCAGTAATACGGCCAAGTCGGAGACAGTCAACCTCTCCCCGTTCACGCTGCCCTCCGGCTTCACGTGTGCCAACACCACCAGCAGTTGCAATTACAACGATCCGGGTACCACGCCAGCCGACCGCAGCGTGGAAAGAACCATCAGTGACGCCGACTTGTTCAGCAAGGTTCTGGCCGCTAATCCTGCGGTCACCAGCCTGCCGCTGTCCGTCCGCTTTAACGACTCACAGAACGCTGTTCCGTTCACCTTCACATCGAAAACGACCACGGGCGGCGACGGTTCGGGAACTCCTGCAGAAACGGCGCCAGCGCCTCTTATCACCATCAATTCAACTGGTACGCCGCCTTTCAGCGGCAGCTTGAGCGTGAGCGTGTCAGGGAACTTCGACGTGACCAGCAAGGTCAAGAGCCTCGTGCTGGAAGTCCGTGACAGCAAGGGCAACATCGACAACACCACCTACACCAGCGCCAACGCGAACGCGACCTTCAGCATCGATACGACGAAATACGCTGATGGCAACCTGACCCTGAGAGCCATCGCACTGACCGAGAGCAATCTGCGCGGCGAAAGTAGCCTCCAGACGGTAAACATCCTCAACGTGGCGGCTCCGACCATGTCCATCGTGAGTCCCGATGCGGGCGCCACGATCACGGGACCCACCACGGTCCGGGTTCAGTTCCGGCAGTCCGTCAGCACGTTCAAACTCCAGCCGATCAGCGGCACAGACGACGTGAAACTCGAGGTACGCGACTTCCGTGGGCAGGTCGTCAAGACTGTATATGGACAGGCCCTTCAGGTCAGTTCGGGCATCTACGAGGCGTTCATTCCGCTGGATATCATCGGACCGGAATTCTCGAGCAACACCTATAACATTACCGCTACGGCCCAGGCCATCCTGGCAGACGGCAGTACGCGCAGTCTGAGCAGCAGCAACAACGTCACCACGCAGGTCAGCGACAACAAACCGCCAGCCCTGAGCATCCTGATGCCTGGATACATTGCCGATCCTTACGCCACACCTACCCGCGCCATCATCACGCGCACGTCTGCGATTGCCATTCAGACCAGTGACGACAATGGGGTCTCCAGTCTGCGGGTCGATCTGGTCTGCGACCCAGCGACGGCCGTGAGCGGACAGGTCTGCCCCTCGGCGCCTTATTCCTATAACGTGCCCGTCAATCTTGCAGGCATCATGTTCCGCGTCTTTGAACTGGGCGCACTGATGGACGCTCAACCTTACGTGCAGAACGGCAACTACACCATGCGTGTCACCTCCTATGACGGCACCAATGCCAATATTCAGGAGATGCCCATCCGCATCAGCCGGACTGCCAGCGAATCAATGATCGCGGGCCTGGGTTCCGGCGTTGTCACTACGGTCGTTCCCGACAGCACGCCCGGAGCCGTCAACCCCACCTCTGCGACCTGGACCATTCCCGGCTCGACGACCAACGAAGTTCGGGTCATCACACTCGCTTACGACAACAGTATGGCGACCCTGACACCCACCCGCCAGCGTATTGACCCGGTGCTGCCTGCTGGAACAGTCCTGAGTGTCACGCAGGCGTTCAAGGATGAGGGCAGTTACCGCATTGATTACATCGTGCAGGACCTGAAGACTGGCTTTACCCGCTACTACCAGGGCGGCGAAGTGGTTGTCAAGAAGAATCCTTCCTAACTTCCACCGTCAGGAGAAGGCCCCCCACTGTACTGGTGGGGGGCTTTCTCTTTGCTGCTGTGCGTTCAGTTTTTGATGGTGTATTCGGCGAAGCCGTCTTCGCGGGTTTTGGTGAGGGTGGCGCCGGCGGGGAGGTATTTCTGGGCGTTGGGGCTGCTGGTGTAGAGCAGGGTGGCGCCGGGGATGGGGGTGAGTTTCCAGTTGCCGTCGGCGGTGGGGTTGATGGTTTTCTGCTGGTTGAAGTAGCCGATGAGTGCCTGGCGGGTTTCGTCGGGGGCGGCGAGGATGATGTTCTTGCCGGTCAGGCCGGGGAAGCTGCCGCCGCCGCTGGCGCGGTAGTTGTTGGTGGCGATCACGAACTGCTGGTTGGGGTCGATGGGTTTGCCCATGTACGTGAGGTTCTTGATGCGGTGGGCATCCGCGTTGGCGACCTCGCCTTTGCTGTTGTAGCGGTTGGGCTGGGTGACGTCGATTTCGTAGGTGACGCCGTCGATCACGTCGAAGTTGTAGGTGGGGAAGCTGGTGTCGATGAGGTCCTGGGGTTCGGTCTTGGTGGGGTCGATCTGTTTGAACTGCCCGGCGCTGCGTTCGAGCCATTCCTGGACCTGCGCGCCGGTGATGAGGACGGCCTGAACGGTGTTGGGGTACACGTAGAGGTCGGCGACGTTCTTGATGGCGAGCGTGCCGGCGGGGATGTCGGTGTAGTAGCTGGCTCCGGCGCGGCCGCCGGCTTTGAAGGGCGCGGCGGCGGACAGGACGGGGAGGTCCTTGTACTGCGTGTCGGCCAGGGCGGCCTTGACGTAGGCGGTCTGGGCGCTGTTGACGAGTTGCACGCTGGGGTCGTCCTGTACGAGCGCCCAGTAGGAGTTGATGGGGGCGGTCAGGTCGGCGACCTTGCCGCGCACGTAGGCGAGGGTGCCTTCGTGCGCGGTTTTGACGGCCCGGGCGATGCGGGGGTCGGGCGTGACGAGGTTTTTCTTGGCGGTGGCGTCCCAGATGGGGCGGACGAGGGCGCTGCTGTCCTGGATGGTCCACTTCTGGGTTTTGCGGTCGTAGTCGAGTTTCAGGTCGACGATGCCGAGGTCGTTGCCCCAGAAGCCGGCCATGACGACGGGTTTGCCGTTGATGGTGCCTTTGGTGATGTCGGCGCCGGGGATGCTCTTGTAGACGGGTCCGGGGAACACCTGGTGGCTGTGGCCGGAGAGGACGACGTCGATGCCGGGGATTTTGGTGAGTTCGGTGGCGACGTTTTCCTGGCCGGGGGTGTAGTCGGCGGTGATGCCGCTGTGGGCGATGGCGACGATGATGTCGGCGCCCTGGGCTTTCATCTGGGGAATGAATTTCTGGGCGGTCTGGACGATGTCGGCGGTGACGATCTTGCCGTCGAGGTTGCTCTTGTCCCACTGGACGATCTGGGGGGGCAGGAGGCCGATGATGCCGACGTTGATGATGTAGGGGCGGCCGTTGGTGTCGTAGACGGTGTGGCGCTGGATGAGGTAGGGGGTGAAGGCGTTCGCGCCGGGGTTGCCGGTGCCGTCGTCGACGTAGGTGTTGGCGCTGACGATGGGCATGGGGGCGGCGTCGATGATCTGCTTGAGGAAGGGCAGGCCGTAGTTGAATTCGTGGTTGCCGAGGTTGGCGGCGTCGTATTTGAGGACGCTCATGGCGGCGTGCATGGGGTGCATCTGGCCGTCGGCGAGGGGTTTGATGCGGGCCACGTAGTCGCCGAGGGGGTTGCCCTGGATGAGGTCGCCGTTGTCGAACAGCAGGCTGTTGCGTTTCTCGTTGCGGGCGTTGTTGATGAGCGTGGCGGTGTATTCCAGGCCGAATTCGCCGGTGGGTTTGTCCTGGTAGTAGTCGTACCCGAGGGCGCTGGTGTGCAGGTCCGTGGTTTCGAGGATGCGGAGTTCCACGGTCTGGGCGCTGGCGAGGGTGGCGCTGCCGAGCAGCAGGGCGGTCATCAGGGTTATGTGTTTGTGCACCTGCTCATGATAGTGATTCCGGTCAGGGGGGTATTTGATTCTGACAGTCTGTCGTGCGGCGCAGGGTGTTCCTTATCCGGTCACAGGACACTGCTCCGGTCATACGGACTGCCGTTTGTTTCGCTGGCAATCCGGAACACCACCGGGTTGTTAACGAAACAAACGGCAGTCCGTATTACAGGCTGGCGGCCAGCGTGCGGAACAGGGCTGGCGGGGTGGGGTGGGCAGCGCCGTCGTGCCAGGTGAAGCGCAGGTCGCGCAGGGGGCCGCCCTCGCCGATGCCCATTCCGTTCGGGAACAGCGGGGCGTAGTCGGGTGGGGTGGTGACGGGGACCGCGCCGGGCAGATCCAGCAGGGCGCGGACCTCGCGTTCGTGACCGAAGTGCACCGCGTGCGTCCCGTCTGGCGCAGCCCAGGTAAAGCGGGCGGCGGTGGGGGCCAGCGGGCCGGGGTGGACGACGTGCCCGGTGCTCAGGCCGGGGCGCAGGCGCAGCGTGACCTCCAGTGCCTCGCCCAGCAGGCCGAAGCTGCCCACGAACGGGCGGGTCAGGTCGTAGCCCTGCACGTTCTTCACGGTGCGGCCGCCCGCGCGGATCACGCGGCCGCTGGGCGCGCGGAAGGTGACGCCCAGAATGTCGGACGCGAACGGGAACGTCTGCCCGAAGCCGCCGCGCAGGATCAGGTCACCGACCGTGCCGGGCAGGTTCACGTGCGGGAACGGCGGGTACAGTCCGGCGGGCAGCGCGGCGAACACCTCGGGGAGGGTGGTGTCGCCGCTGACGGTGACGGTCTGGTCGCCGGGGGACAGGTCAAGGATGGTCATGGGGCGCCTCCGGCAGAGTGAATGGTTGATGGTCGGTGGTTGATGGAACCAGCGCGGCCGTTCGTCCATCTCCTTTCAACCATCACCCGTTCACTCCTTCCGCAGGAAGAATCTTGCCGGGGTTCAGGGCGAGGTGCGGGTCGAGGGCGCGTTTGACGTTCCACAGGGCCTTCAGGGTGCCGGGGTCGACGGCGTCGGTCATGAAGTCGCGTTTCATGGAGCCGATGCCGTGCTCGCCGCTCAGGACGCCGCCGTGCCGGATGGCGACGAGGGCGATCTGGTGCGCGAGGTCGTGCACGGCGTGGGTGTCCTCGCGGCGGGGGTCGAACAGGATGTTGGGGTGCAGGTTCCCGTCTCCGATGTGCCCGAACTGCACGAGCCGGAAGGGGCTGGCGTCGCCGAGGGCGCGGATCTCGCGGACCACGTCCGGGAGGGCCGAGCGGGGCACGACGATGTCCTCGTTCATGCGTTGCGGGCGGATGCGGCCCAGCGCGGGGCTGACGCTGCGCCGCGCGCGCCACAGGGCGGCTCCCTCGGCGTCGGTGGCGGCGCGGCGCACGGTGCCTCCGGCGCGTTCGCAGGCGTCGGCCACGAGTTGCAGTTCGTCCTGCACGGTGTTCAGGTCGTCTCCGTCGGTGTCGACCAGCAGGACGGCCTCGGCGTCTCGGGGCAGGCCGAGGTTCAGGTAGTCCTCGACGGCGTTCGTGCAGGCGCGGTCCATGAACTCCAGTTTGCTGGGCACCGCCCCGGCGGCGATGGCGGCGCTGACCGCCTCGGCGCACGCGCCGACCTCGGGGAAGTGCGCCATGAGGGTGCGGGTGTGCGTGGCGGGCGGGATCAGGCGCAGGGTGGCCTCGGTGATCAGGCCCAGGGTGCCCTCGGAGCCGATCAGCAGTCCGGCGAGGTCGAAGGCGTCGCGGGTGACGTGGTGCTCCTCTCCGTCTGCGTCCACGAAGCTCAGGGCGCGGACGTAATCGCCGGTCACGCCGTACTTGAAGCACATGGGGCCGCCCGCGTTCTCCGCAAGGTTCCCGCCGATGGTGCTCGTGCGGAAACTGGCGGGGTCCGGCGGGTAGATCAGGCCGTGCGGTCTGGCAGCGTCGCTGACGGCCAGGGTGATCACGCCCGCCTGCGCCTGCGCCTCACGCCGCTCGGGGTGGATGGTCAGGCGGGTCATGCGCGTGAACGAGATCACCAGTCCGGGTTCGGTGGGGGCCGCGCCGCCCGACAGGCCGCTGGCCGCGCCGCGCCCCACGATGGGCACGCCCGCCGCGCGCGCCGCCCGCACGGCGGCCACCACGTCCCCGGTGCTTTCGGGCAGCACGACGGCCAGCGGCGTGGCACCGAACTGGATAGCGTCGTAGCGGTAGTTCAGGCGTTCGGACAGGTTCGACAGCACCTTGCGCGGCCCCAGCAGGCGCGTCAGTTCGGCGGCCAGGGAGTTATGTGCTCCACCCGCCGAGGCAGGTTTGCGGGCACCCGAATTCGTGGTCAGCGCGAGTTTCTCCGTGCTCACGAGTACCCTCCTCCATCAACCATCAACCATCCCCTATCCCCGTTCACAGTTCCCCCCGGTACGCCAGGTCGAGAATCTCGATGGTGTGCATGACGGGCGCGCGGTCGCCCTGGCGGCGCACGTGACTCTGGATCTGGGTGTGGCAACCGATGTTGCCGCTGGCGATCAGGTCGGGCTGCGTGGAGAGAATGTTCTTTGCCTTGCGCGCCCCGAGTTGCGTGGCGAGTTCGGGTTGTTCGAGGTTGTACGTGCCGGCCGAGCCGCAGCACAGGTCGCCCTCGGGGATTTCGAGGACGGTGACGCCGGGAATGGCGCGCAGCAGGTCGCGCGGCTGGGCGCGCACACCCTGCGCGTGGGCGAGGTGGCAGGCGTCGTGGTACGCGACCTTCAGGGGGCGGCTGGCGGGCAGGGTGGGTTCCAGCGTGCCGTCTGCCAGCAGGCCGCCCAGGTACTCGCTGATGTCCATGACCTTCGCGGCGAAGGCCTGCGCGCGGGCCTCGTCGGGCTCGCCGTGCAGGACCATCGGGTACTCCTTGAGACCCGCGCCGCACCCGGCGGCGTTCGAGAGGATCGCGTCGAAGTCGTCGGGGTTGAAGGCGTTCAGGTTCGCGCGGACCAGTTTCAGCGCCTCGTCCCGCGCGCCGGTGTGCAGCGCGGCTGCGCCGCAGCAGCCCTGCCCGTCGGGAATGACGACCTCGATGCCGTTGCGGCTCAGGACACGCAGGGTCGCGGCGTTGAAGTTGGGCGTCAGGGCCTGCTGGGCGCAGCCGACCAGGAACGCCACCCGCCCCCGCCGCACGCCGCGCGCGGGCGTGAAGGCGGCGCTGGGCTGCATGGCAGGCACCGATTCGGGCAGCAGGTCCAGCGGGCTGCGCAGCGCGGCAGGCAGCGCGGGCGCCAGCGGCTTGGCGAACTGCCCCAGGCGGGCGGCCACGCTGAATACCTTCGGGGCGGGCAGGATCTTCAGGATCGCGGCACGCTTGGCCCGGTCCAGCGGACTGCGCTGGCGTTGCGGTTCACTCCAGCCCCGGAACGCGGTGATCAGTTCCCCGTACGGCACGCCGCTGGGGCAGGCGGTCACGCAGGCCTGACAGCCCAGGCAGCGGTCCAGGTGCGGCGCGGCGTCCAGCAGGGGCAGGCCGCCCTCCAGCACCTCCTTCATCAGGACGATCCGGCCGCGCGGGCTGTCCATCTCGTCGCCCAGCAGCGCGTAGGTGGGGCAGGCGGGCAGGCAGAAGCCGCAGTGCACGCAGGCGTCGACCGCGTGCGCCATGACCTCGCCCTGACCGCCGAGGGTCTGCACGGGAATGTCGTTGTTCAAGCGTGGAACCTCATGCCCTACAGGATAGGCGCGGCCGGACGGAACGACAGGACGCGCGGACGCTGTGGGCTAGGGGGGTGCGGGCCAGGGGAGGTGCCGCTTCGTGACCACGCGCAGCTTTTCCCCGTGCGCTCAGGCGCAGACTGCCGGGCATGAGTGTTTCCTCTCCCCTGCCGCTGTCCGTGCTCGACCTCGTTCCCGTGCCGCTGGGGTCCAGCGCGGCCGGGTCGGTGGAGGCGGCGCTGGCATACGCGAAGGCCGCCGAGGACGCCGGGTTCACGCGGTACTGGGTGGCCGAGCACCACAACATGGGCGCACTGGCGTCCAGCGTCCCGCTCGCGGTGCTGGCGGCCGCGTCGCAGCGCACCACACGCATCCGGCTGGGGTCGGGCGGCGTGATGCTGCCCAACCACGCGCCGCTGAGCGTGGCGGAAGGCTACCGGCTGCTGTCGGCCCTCGCGCCGGACCGGGTGGACCTGGGCCTGGGCCGCGCCCCTGGCACGGACGGCCGCACGGCCCGCGCGCTGCGGGGCGCGCAGGGAATGATCGAGGAGTCCTTCGAGCGGCAACTCTCGGACCTGATCGCCTTCGGCACCGGGCAGTACCCGGCCGGGCACCCCTTCGCGGGCACCGTCGCGGCCCCGGCAGGCGAGGGACTGTTCCCCCCGCTGTGGATTCTGAGCAGCAGTGGCTACGGCGCGCATGTCGCCGCCAAAGCTGGCGCGGGGCTGGCGTTCGCGTGGCACATCAACCCGGACACCGCGCAGGCCCGCGCCGCCGCCGACGCGTACCGCGCCGCGTTCCAGCCCTTGGAAGCCTTCCCGGAACCGCGCGTGATCGTCGCCGCGAGCGTCGTGACCGCCCCCACCGCCGCCGAGGCCGAGGAACTCAGCCTGCCGCTGGGCCTGATGTTCCTGCGCCTCACGCGCGGCGAGAGCGCCCCCTACCCCACCGTCGCCGAGGCCAAGGCCTACCCGTACACCCCGCAGGAACGCGCGCTGGCCGACTCCATGCGCCGCCGTGCCATCATCGGAGACCCGCAGAGTGTGGCCGCGCGCCTGCACGCCCTGGCCCGCGACGCGGCCGCCGACGAGGTGATCGTCAGCCTGAACATCCCCGACGCCGCCCAGCGCCGCGACACCCTGAAACTGGTCATGGACGCCGTCCGCGCGCAGGAAGCACGGGAACTCGCGCCCGCCTGACAGAACGGGGACAGAACAGGGTGGGTCCCGAGGAATGTCTCGGAACCCACCCTGATTGTCGTATGGAATCCGTATCCGGCCCGGCCGCCGCTCAGCTGAACTGCACCTTCTTCGGTTCCGGGAGGCGCGCGGCGATGATGGCGCTGGGGATCAGCAGGCTCAGTGCGGCGAGCGCGGCGGTGGTGGGGCTGGTAGCGTCGGCCAGCGCGCCCACGAGGAACACGAGGAGGCCCGCGAAGCCCCAGGAGAAGCCCATCATGATCGAGCTGGCAACGGCGACGTGGCCGGGCGCGTACTCCTGCGCGGTGACGACGCCGACGGGGATGCTGGCGTTCACGGCGGCGCCCACGATGAAGGTCAGGGGGTAGAACCACCAGTTGGCGGGGCTGGAGAGGATCAGCAGCGCGAAGAAGGGGATGGTGGTGAGGATCGCGCCGCGCAGGACGGTCACGCGGCCCAGGCGGTCGCTGAGCCGTCCGCCGACGATGCCGCCAATGGCGCTGGCGACCGAGTACACGGCGAGCGTGATGGCGACCTCGCGCGCGCCGTAGCCGCGTGCCAGCAGCATGAACGGCAGCATGGCGTTGTAGCCCATGCTGGCCAGCGAGCGCAGGACGGCCATGGCCCACAGCCACACGAGGGGGCCACGGAAGATGCCGGCGTAGTCGCGCATGGGGATGCGTTTGGCCTTCTGCACGCCGCCCGGCGTGACGGCGAAGGTGATGGCGGCGACGACCACACCGATCAGCGCGAACCACGGCAGGTGAGTGAGGCCCACCCCGGCAAACACGGGGCCGAGTGCCATCCCGGCGGTGCCGCCCGCGCTGAACAGGCTGGCCCACAGGCCGCGCCTGTCGGGGGGGCTGTGCTGCGCGACGTACGCGGCTCCGGCGGGGTGGAAGAAGCCGCTGCCGAAGCCTGCGACGGCGACGAGCAGGATCAGCGCCCCGAACCACGGCACGAAGCCCATGAGGGTCAGGCCGACGCCGGTCATGAGGGGGCCGAGCGCGGCGGCGTAGCGGCGGTCCAGCCGCTCGCCCAGGATGCCCAGCAGGGGTTGCAGGACACTGCTGGTCAGCGAGTACACGCTGGACAGCAGCGTGACGGCGGCGATGCTGACCCCATACTTGGCCTGCAGGGCGGGGGTCAGGGGTGTGAGCATGG
The DNA here is from genome assembly GCF_014648115.1 of Deinococcus seoulensis. Classification (NCBI taxonomy): domain Bacteria; kingdom Thermotogati; phylum Deinococcota; class Deinococci; order Deinococcales; family Deinococcaceae; genus Deinococcus; species Deinococcus seoulensis. The sequence continues at coordinate 23,990 of NZ_BMQM01000031.1, read as the reverse complement.
CGCTGTAGGCGTCGTTGATGAAGTGCCCGGCGGTGACGGCCACGGCGATGGCGGCGGCGTGGCGGGCGGTGGTGGCGGCAGCGGTCGTTGTGCCGGTGGGGCTGGCCGGGGCGGGTGGGGTGGGGAGGCGGGCCTGCATGGCCGCACGGTATCCCGCGCGGGGTGGGTCGGGTGGTGTGCGGGCCGGGCGGGCTGCGGGGTGCGTCCGGTCTGTCGGGCCGGAGGGGCTGGGGGGGGCCGGGCTGGAGGGGGCCGGGCTTGGGGGGGGGGCGGGCAACCCGGCAGGTGAACGCCTGGTGAAGGTCCGCGCAGCGGTCTGTGACAGCCGCGAAAGACCCGCCGCACTACCCTGCGGGTATGACTGAAGTGTTCCGCGCCGCCATCGCCCGCGCCCTGCCCAGCCCGGAGCAGGTGGGCGAGTCCCTGGCGCACCTGAGTGCCCGGGACGTGCAGGACGCCGCCGATTACTTCAGTGCCGTGCTGCCCGATTTCGACGTGGCGCTGGTCCTGCCCGGCGCGGAGGCCCTGGCGGGCGCCGTGGCTGACCTGCGGGGCGCGTTCGTGGTGCACGCCGAGCGGCACCCTTCCGGGTTCATGCGGCTGGGCGCGCCGAACTGGGCGGACGTGCAGCGCGAACTGCGCGCCCAGTCACGCCCGGCCCGCGCCGCGCTGTTCACCCCGCAGTTGCGCGGCGGGCTGGACGAACTGGAGGTCCTGCTGGCCGCCACGCATCAGGGCTGGACCGTGCAGGGCGTCGCGGCGGGCGTGGCGCACACCAACGACGCGGGGCGCGTGCGCATGGAGTTGCAGGGCGTGCCGGTGGTGACGCCGGTCATGCTGGCCGACACGCCCACCGGACTGGTGTTCGAGCGCCGCTTCCCGCAGTCCGCCTGAACGCAGGGTCGTCCGCTCATACGGACTGCCGTTTGTTTGGTTAACACCCCGGGACAGCACCGCCCCTGCCAGCTCCATGTCCGGAACCCGCTTCGACTCCTACTTGCTCTGCTCCCTCTGCCCGAATTGAACGGGCTTTGCAGTCCATTCAATCGGAGTCCGTATCAGGGCGGGCAGCCTCACGGTTCCCCCTGCCCGGCGCGGTAGTGCGCCAGGGCGCGTTCCTCGGCGGGAATGCGGATGCCCAGCAGCAGCGCGGCGTTCAGCAGCGTGAAGGCCAGCGCGGTACGCCACGCGCCCACCGCGAGTGGCGCGGCGGCGAGTTCCAGCGCCACGACCGCGTAGTTCGGGTGACGCAGGTAGCGGAACGGGCCGCCCGTGACGCGCTGCCCGCCGGGCACGATCAGGATGCGGGTGTTCCAGTAGCGGCCCAGCGTGCGGATCACCCAGTACCGTAGCGGCTGGGCCAGCAGGAACAGCAGCAGCGCCGGGACGTTCACGCGCCGACCGTTGCGGCCTTCGAGGTACGTGCACAGCATCCAGGCGGGGTGCAGCACGAAGAACAGCGGGTAGTGTTCCTGGCCGTACTCCGCGGCGCCCTGCTCGCGCGCCCAGCGTTCGTTGCGGCGCGCGACCCGCAGTTCCAGCAGGCGCTGCGCGGTCAGGAAGGCCAGCAGGCCGCCCGCCACGGGGCGGGCCTTCACGCCTGCTCCAGCAGGGTGTCGGCGGCCTCGTCGGCGTCCAGTTCTCCGCGGGCCACGCGGGCGTACAGGTCGCCGCTGCGTTCGCGGGCCAGCCTCAGCAGCCGCTCCTGCACCAGGGACCGGACCTCGAATTCCGCGCGGGCCTCGCGGCGGGCCAGCAGGCCAGTCTCGCCCAGGTGCGCGCGGTGCGCCTCGACCGCGTCGATCAGGGCGTCCAGGCCCTCGGCCTTCGAGGCGATGGTCTGCCGGATGGGCGCCATCCAGGTGTGCTCGTCGTGCGCGCCGAGGCCCTGCGCGGCCATCAGTTCCCGGACGGTCCGGGCGGCGCCGGGCAGGTCGGCCTTGTTCACGGCGATCACGTCCGCGATCTCCATGATCCCGGCCTTGAAGGCCTGCACGCCGTCCCCGCCGGCCGGGGTGAGGACCAGCAGGGTGTGGTCGCACGCGGCGGCGATGTCCACCTCGGACTGCCCGACGCCCACGGTTTCCAGGATCACCCAGTCGAACGCCGTGCCTGCCTGCCCGGCGCCTTCCAGCAGGGACAGGACCGACATGGTCCGCGCGGACAGACCGCCCAGCGCGCCCCGGCTGGCGAGCGAGCGCACGAACACGCCCGCGTCGGCGTGGTGGCGCAGCATGCGGATGCGGTCCCCGAGGATCGCGCCGCCGCTGTAGGGGCTGCTGGGGTCCACGGCCAGCACCGCGACCCGCTGCCCGCGCGCGCGCAGGTGGGCGATCAGGGCGTCGGTCAGGGTGCTCTTGCCGCTGCCGGGGCTGCCGGTCACGCCCAGCACCACGGCCCGCGCGCCGGACGCGGCCCGTTCACGCGCGGCGCGCAGCAGGGGCCGGGCGCCGGGCAGGCCAGCCTCGGCCAGCGTGACGGCGCGGGCCAGGGCGCGCAGGTCCCCGGCGCGGTAGCGGGCCAGCAGGTCGCGGGGCGGCGGACTTCCGGCCGGGGTCAGCGGGGCGGTCACGGTCTGCCCCGGCCGCAGCGGGTGGTGTGAAGGAGACGCATGTGCTCCCCAGGCTAGCGCATGGGCGCGCGGCGGGGTTCAGCCGCGCAGGACGCGGATCACGTCGGCGGCGCGGTAGGGGGTGGGCAGGTCCCGCAGGTCGTTCAGGCGGTCGCCGCTGGTCAGCAGGGGCGGCTCGGTGTGCCCGCCGCGCTGCACCTGCGGGTACCCGGCGTCGGCCATCAGGGCGTTGCACAGGCACTTGCGTCCGGCCGTGTCGGCCGCCTGTCCGCCCTTTGCGGCGTAGGCGGCGACGGGTTCGCTTGGGCAGCGCCAGCCCACGCCGCCCTGAGGGGTGCGGTACGCCTCGCGCAGGTACCCGATGTCGCACACCCGCCCGCGCGCCGCGTACGCCCCGGCCTGCGAGAGCGTGCCGGGCAGGTTCACGACCTTGAACGGGAACCCGGTGGGCGAGGCGAGCGGGTCCGTGAACACCTCCAGCGTCCCGGCGTGCGCGCGGGCCTGCACGTCGGCTTTCAGGTCGGCGCGCAGGCCGGACTCGGCGGCGAAGGCGAACAGCGTGCCCACCTGAATGCCCGCCGCGCCCGCTGCCAGCGCCCGCGCCAGGGCGTCCGGGGTGCCGTGACTGCCGGCCAGCCAGAACGGCAGGCCCAGGGCGCGCAGGGCAGGCAGGTCCGCCCCGTCCCGCTCGCCGTACACCGGCTGACCACTGCTGTCCAGGGTCAGGGGGCCGCGCGGCGGGGCGTTGTGCCCCCCGGCCGTCGGCCCCTCGACCACGAAACCGTCCACGCGCCCGCTGGCCTTGCGGGCCAGGACGCCCGCCAGCACGTGCGAGGCCACCACCGGGTAGAACTTCGGGCGGGTCAGGGCCGCGCCCGTCCCGCCGTACGCGGCCGGGTCCAGGGTCAGGGGCACGGGGTCGCCGCCGCGCACGTCGAGGTTCAGGGTGGCGGGCTGCCCGGCCGCCAGGGCGTCCAGCACGCGCGGAATGTCACGCGGAATCCCGGCGCCCATGATCACGGTGTCCACCCCGGCCAGCATCGCCCCGAACAGGCACGGCAGGGTGTGCAGCTGCAACTTGGTCAGCAGGTTCAGGCCGACCGGGTTCGCGTGCCCCTGGCGGGCCAGGAACACCTCGGTGAACGCGCCCAGCACGGACAGTTCCCAGGCGTCGCGGTGCCGTTCGGCGGTGGGCAGCGGCACGCGGGCATACGGCTGCCCCGCCGCGCGGCCCGCCGGGAGGAAGAAGCGCTGCACGGTGCGCGCCGCGAGGGCCGCGTCCGGAAAGTGGCTCAGGGCCGCGCGGACGTGCCCGTCCGGGTCGCCGTCCTGAAGGCGGCGCAGCAGCACGGTGTCGATGCCGGTGCCGGACACGACGCCCAGCTCGCCGGTCATGGACACGGCCCGCGCCAGCCGCCAGTCCGAGACGGCCACGCCCATGCCGCCCTGAATGATGCGCGGCAGTGCCGGGGCAGACAGCAGTGGGGGAAGGGACAGGCTGGGGGGCATGAGGGGAGCGGGGTGCGTCATGGCTTCACCTGCCGCCGCTGGGAGCGGGCCGCGCCGGACCGTCCGGGCGCGGCACAGAGGAAGCGGCGGTCCTGCCCAGAGTGTCCGCCCGGCGGTGGGTGGGGGCGCACTGCTGCGGACGGAGTGCATCTTTGCACTGCATCCCGACCCCTGCCCCGCTTGGACAAGTTCTCCCACAGACGCAGCGCGGCCGGTCCCAGGGCAGGACCGACCGCGCCTGGGAGTGCGGCTGTTACGGGGCCTGTCCGAGCACGTCGTCGGCCTCGGTGGCTTCCAGCAGGCTTTCCAGGTGGGCGTCGTCATTGAAGCCCAGCAGCATGCCGCTGCCCGCGCCCAGCAGGACCCGCGTGACCGAGGTGTTCGACACGCTCAGGCGCGCCCAGGCGTTGGCGGGCACACCGCCGAGCGCCAGACCGACCGCCACGCGGACCACGCCGCCGTGCGTGAACACCAGCACCCGCTGGCCCGGATGCCGCGCCTGAATGCGCGTGAAGGCGTCGCCGCTGCGGGCGTACAGGTCCTCCATGCTCTCCCCGCCGGGACGGCGGGTGCTCCAGGGTTCGGTCACGAGGGCCTGAAGGTATTCGGCGTGCCGGGCGCGGATCTCGTGAATGGTGAGGCCCGCGAGTTCACCCACGTCGATCTCGCGCAGGCCCACGTCGGTCTGCACGGGCGGCGCGCCGTGCAGCCGCTCGGCGACGATCTGCGCGGTCTGCGCGGCGCGGGTCAGGTCGCTGGTGTACACGGCGCTGAAGGGTTGCGCGGTCAGACGCTCGGCCAGACTGGACGCCTGAAGCACCCCGATCGGGCTGAGCGGCACGTCCGTCTGCCCCTGGTAGCGGCCGTCCACGTTCCAGGTGCTCTCGCCGTGGCGCACCACCCAGAATTCGGTGGCGGTGGCGCGGTCCGGCGCGGCGAATCCGGTGGGGGCCAGTCGCCTGGTCAACCGTTCCCCCCGAACGTCACGCCCTGCCCGGCCGTCATCTGGCCGATCTGCCAGGGCTGCTCTCCGGCGGCCTTCAGGGCGTCCAGCGCGCCCTGCGCCTGCCCGGCGGGCACGATGAACAGGAAGCCCACGCCCATGTTCAGCGCGCGGAACGCCTCCTGCCGCTCGACCCCGGCGCGCGCCACGATCAACTCGAAGACGGGCGGGACGGTCCAGCTGGCCGTATCGATCTGCATGCCGATCCCGGCGGGGAACACGCGGGGCGGGTTGTCGATCAGGCCGCCGCCCGTGATATGCGCCATGCCGCGCACGTCCACCCCGGCCGCCTGCAACGCGTCGAAGGCCGGCAGGTACGAACGGTGCGGGACGGGCAGCAGGTCCGCGAGCGTCTGCCCGTGCAGGTCCTCGCGCACCTCGTTCCAGTCGAGGTCGTCCAGCGCCATGCGGGCCAGCGAGAACCCGTTGGTGTGCAGCCCCGAGCTGGGCAGCGCGATCACGGCGTCACCCGCCTCGATGCGCGCGCCCGTGATCAGGGCCGGGCGGTCCACGACCCCCACGATGGTCCCCACGATGTCCAGTTCGCCGTCCACGTACACGCCGGGCATCTCGGCGGTCTCGCCGCCCAGCAGGGCCACGCCCAGCGCCTCGCAGGCCTGCGCCGCGCCGGTCACGACCTCCGCGACCCGTTCGGGCGAGAGTTTACCCATGGCGACGTAATCCAGGAAGAACAGCGGCCGCGCGCCCTGCACCAGGATGTCGTTCACGCAGTGGTTCACGATGTCGCCGCCCAGCCCACCGAAGCGCCCGGTACGGACCGCGACCTTGGTTTTCGTGCCGACACCGTCGGTGCTGGCGACCAGCACGGGGTCTTCCATGTGACCGAAGGCCGCGCGGAACAGGCCGCCGAAGCCGCCCAGGCCGCCCAGCACGTTCGGGGTGTGGGTGCGGGCAACCGCATCTTTCATCAGGTGAACGGCGCGGTGCCCGGCGTCGATGCTGACCCCCGCGCGTTCGTATGCCGACGCCGCAGCGCCCTGCTTGCTTTCAGTCATGTGCTCCTGCCTCCTGCGGTCCGCGGTGCGGATGTCCAGCGCAGTTTACCCAAAGTGCAGCCCCGGTGGCCGGGACCACCGGCGTGCGTGCCACGCACAGAAGGAGCGGCATGGATTCCCGGCCCACAGGGAGCAGGCCCGCGTTACAAGCCATTCAATCGGAGTCCGTATCAGGTGCCGGGTTGCCGGGGGCCGCTGCCTGCGCTGTTCCGTGCGCCTGCGCTGGGACGTGTGCCCGCGTCGGTCCGTACGCTCGACGGTGCGGGGGCCAGTTCCGTGGCGGCCGGTTCCGTTCCCGCCGACTCCGTCCCGGCTGCTTCCGTCCCGGCCAGTTCCGTTCCTGCGCGGCGGATCGCGGCGCGGCGGGCGATCAGCCAGCGGGTCAGGACGACCAGGCCCACGGCGGCCGACAGCAGCCCCATGCCCCAGATCAGCCGCTGGGTGTTCTCGCTGAGCCACACAACCAGCGCCGTGACCGGCAGGGCCCCGGCAGCGGTGGCGAGCATGAACGGCCGGAAACCCATGCGGGCCGCGCCCGCCACGAGGTTCATCACGTCGGCGGACAGGACCGGCATCAGGCGCACCATCAGCACGCCCTGCACGCCGTAACGGTTGGCGAACTCGTGCGCGGCCAGCCGGGCGCGTTCACCAGCCAGCGTGCGGACCAGCGTGTCGCCCAGCGTGCGGCCCAGGCCGTACCCGGCGGCCGCGCCCAGCAGCGTGCCGATGTACACGATCACGAACCCCTGCACGGGGCCGTAGGCGTGGGCGGTCACGGCAATCAGGAACAGGGCGGGCAGGACCGGCAGGACCGCCTGAAGGATGAACGCGCCGATCAGTGCCAGCGGCCCGGCCCAGCCGAGGCCCTGCACGAAGGCGTGCGTGACGGCCGGGTCCTTGCTGGTCAGCGCGGCGAAGGCGGCCAGCAGGAACGCCCGGACGTCCGGCAGCAGGGCCACGCCGACCAGGAGGAGCGCGGCCCCGCCCAGAATCAACCAGCGGAGGTAGCGGGGGGGGCGGAAGGCGGCCGTCATCGCGGTCAGTCTACGGTCGCGCCGCGTGAGGTGCGCCCATCAAAAGTTACGGTTCGTTCAGGCTGCCGGGGTGCCCGGACAGGGGGATGGTCAGGTCGTCGCGGGCGTACCCCCAGCCGGGCGGGAGGTGCGCGGCGCGGCGCACGTCCACGCCGTGCGACAGGTGCGTCAGGATCACCTGCCGCGCGGCCCGCGCCCAGGGGAGGGTCAGGGCCTCGCGCACGTCGTACACGCTGCGGCCGCTCAGGGGCGCACCGGACTCGTCCTCGAAGGACGTGCCGAGCACCAGCGTGTCCAGGCCAGCGCCGCCGGGCGCGGTCAGCCACTCGCGGGCCAGCTCTGGCGGAATGCCGATGGCGTCCGTGACGACCGCCGCCGACCAGCCTGCCCGTCCGGCCCCGGCGGGGCGGTCCAGGCGGTAGGCGTGGCTGTGGCCGTTCGCGCCGTGTGGCACGCGGAAGGCCCGCACGGTCACCCTGCCGACCGGTATGCCCTGCGGCGGGATGGGCTGCACCGGCCCCGCCTCGCCCGGCCCGAAGGCGTACGGGAAGCGCGCGGCGAGCGCCGGGATCACCTCGGGCGGCGCGTAGATGCGTAGCCGCCCGGCGGCGTACCGCACGTAGTCCAGCAGGTCGCCCAGGCCCAGCATGTGGTCGTTGTGCGCGTGCGAGATGAACACTGCGTCCGGCACGAGTGGCCCCGGCAGGCGGGCCAGGGCGGCGTGCGTGTCCGGCCCGGCGTCCAGCAGCGCCGCCTGCCCGCCCGAGCGCAGCAGCGTGGCGGTGCGGGCGCGGCGGTTCAGGCCGGGCTGTCCGTTCGCGCCGCGCGCCTCGGTGCACACGGGGCAGGCGCACCAGAAGCGCGGCACGCCCTTGCTGTCGCCCGTGCCGAGCAGCGTCAGGGAGTCGTGGTGGTCGGGGCTGATCGGGGCCGGGCTGGTCTGGGCCGGGCCGGTCAGGGAGTCATCGGTCACGGGGTCATCAGGTCACGCGCGGCGCGGCTCAGGTCGCCGCTCCCCGCCAGACTGCTGCCCACCAGCACGGCGTCCGCCAGTCCACGCACGGCCGCGATGTCCTGCGGCGTGCGGTACCCGCTCTCGGCGACCAGCACGCCGGTAAAGCCCGCCTCACGCGCCCGGCGGATCAGGCGCGGGCTGACGCTCAGGTCGATCTTCAGGGTGGTCAGGTCGCGGTTGTTCACGCCGATGATCCGCGCCCCGGCCTCCAGGGCGATGTCCAGCTCGCGTTCGTCGTGCACCTCGACCAGGGCGTCCAGGCCCAGGTGGTGCGCCGCGCCCAGGTACTCGCCCGTGTGTTCGTGCAGCACGCTGACCATCAGCAGCGCCGCCGACGCGCCCCAGTCGGCCGCCTCGCGCAGCATGGCCGGATGCACCACGAAATCCTTGCGCAGCGCCGGAAGGTCGGTCACGGCGACCACCTCCAGCAGCGCCTCGCGGTTCCCGTCGAAGTAGCGCGGCTCGGTCAGGACACTGATCGCCGCCGCGCCGCCCGCCGCGTACGCCCGCGCCGCGTCGGCCGGATCGAGCGGCGCGATGGCTCCCTCGCTGGGGCTGGCACGTTTCACCTCGGCGATCAGGGACAGCTCCGGGGCGGCCAGCGCCGCCTCAAAGCGCCGCTCACCCGCCCGCGCCTCGCCCAGGGCAGGGTCCGCGTCCACGTAATCCCCGGCGCGGAGTTCCACGATGCGGCCAAGCACGCCCGGAACGCGCTTCAGATCAGGGGCACTCAGAACAGACATGCGCCGAAGCATACTGCATTCACCCGCCCCCACCGCCCGCCTGCACGACCACCTGCACGGCGCGCAGCACGCACAAACGGCGCGCGCCCCCACCCCCGGCCGCCCCCGGCACACCGCCCCGACTCGCCCTGCGCCCGGTCAGCGCAGCGGCGCGGCGTGTTAGCCTGATCCCCTATGAGTCTCGCCCCAGGCAACGGCCCCGTACAGATCACGCAGGACCAACTTCAGGCCCGCATTCACGAAATCGCCGCGAAAATCCGCGAGGACTACCACGGCATGGAACCCCACCTGATCTGCGTCCTGAACGGCGCGTTCATGTTCCACGCCGACCTGGTGCGCGCCATCGACATGCCCTGCACCATCGACTTCCTGCAGGCCAGCTCGTACGGCAACGCCAAGCAGAGCAGCGGCGAGGTCCGCATCGTCAAGGACCTGCAATTCCCGATCAGTGACCGCCACGTGATCCTGGTCGAGGACATCGTGGACACCGGCATCACCATGAACTACCTGCTGCACTACCTGGAAGGACGCGGCCCGAAAACCCTGAAGATCGCCGCGCTGCTCAGCAAACCCAGCCGCCGCAAGGTCGAGATTCCCGTCGAGTACCTGGGCTTCACCATTCCCGACGCCTTCGTGTACGGCTACGGCCTGGACCGCGCCCAGTTCGACCGCAACCTGCCGTACATCACCAGCCAGGAATAACGGCACACAGAGCGGATGGGCAGCCTGGGGAGTCCCCGCTGCCCATCCGCTCTGCATGGGTGCGCCTGATATGGATTCCGTTTGCTTCGCCAACAATCCGGAACTTCACCGCCCCTGCCGGCTCCACGTCCGGAACCCGCCAAGCTCCCACTCGCTTCGCTCGGACCCAGCGGGCTTTGCAGCCCATTCAATCGGAGTCCGTATGAGGACCACCGGGAACCGGGCCGGGCGGCGGCGCGTACCGGACCGCAGATGCCCCTCCCTGCGCCCGCCCCGACCGGGTCCGACCGGACAGATGCTGATCCGGCCCGGCCTCCCCTGACCCTGCCCGACCTGACGCTCTGCGTGGCGGGGCGGCCGCTGGCCACGTTGCGCGGCCTGACCCTGCGGCCGGGCGACGTGCTGCACCTTCAGGGACCGAACGGCGCGGGGAAAACGACGCTGCTGCGCGCACTGGCAGGCGAACAGCCGGGCGCGGAGGCCGCGCGGATCGTGTCCTGCGCGCCGGGCAGTCTGCCTGCACGCGCCGCGACGGCCTGGGTGCCGACCGACGCGCCCCTGCCGGACGACCTGAGCGCCGGGGAGTTCCTGCACTTCACGGCGGCCCTGTGGTCCCGGCCGGTCGCGCCACTGCTGACCCTGGCGGGCGCCCTGGGGCTGGAGCGCTGGCTGGACGCGTGGCCGCAGGAACTGTCACGCGGTACGCGGCAGAAGGTCGTGCTGAGTGCCGCGCTGGGCCTGGAACTGCCCCTGACGCTGCTGGACGAACCGTTCGGGACGCTGGACGCCGCCTCGCGCGCCGCGCTGCTGGCGGCCGTGCAGGCCCGCGCGGCGGCTGGTGGGGCGCTGATCGTGACCACGCACGGCGCGGAACTGGCGCCCCTGCACCCCCGCACCCTGACCCTGGCCCCCGCGTGAACACCCGTGTGAACAGCGGTCCTGAACGGGCCGTGTGGGCCGCGCAGCGCCTGAGTGCCTGCCGACGCCGGGGTCACGACTGGCGGGCGTGGCGGGCCGCCGGGCTTCCGCTGATCGTTGCCTACCTGGGCGGCGCGGGTCTGATTGCCCTGCTAAGCGTGTGGCAGTCGTACCGGCCCGCACCGTTCGACCTGCCGCTACCGCTGCTGGTACCGCTGCTCGTCGTGACCCTGCTGCTGGCGACCCTGGGTGCCCGGCGGGGCCGACCACCCCTGAACCTGCGCGGCGCGGACCTGATCTGGCTGCGCTCACCCGCCGCGCCGTGGGCGACGCTGCTCTGGCCGCTGCTGAGGACGACCGCGCCGTGGACAGTGGGGGGCGTGCTGCTGGGCGCGGCCCTGCTGGCGTGGAATCCGGCCGGATGGGCGGTCGCGCTATCCCTGCCGCTGCTGGGGGGGAGCGTGCCGGTCGTGCGGGCAGCGGCGCACGCGGCCGCCCACGCGGGCCAACCTGCGTCGGCGCTCCTGGCCGGAACGCTGCTTCCCCTGCTGGGCCTGCTGCACCCGGCCCTGTTCCCGGTCGGAGTGGCCCTGACCGGGGCGCTCGCCGGGTGGACGTGGCGGCGTGCCCTGGCCGCCGACCTGCCGCCGCGCCTGCTGAGGCAACTGGACCTGCAGGCCCTCCGGACGGGTGCACGGCGACTGGGGCTGCCCGCGCCGGTCATGACGGCCGACGGGCGGCGCGCGCCCCGCACGTGGTCTCCCCCGCTGCGGCGGGCCACGCCTGCACGCGCGCTGCTGTGGCGCTCTTCCCTGACTCTGCTGGACCGGCCGCATCGGCTGCTGCCAGCCGTGCTGGGCGGCGCGGCCCTGGCCTCCGGACTGCCAACCCTGGCGGCGCTGCCCCTGGCTGTCACGTTGACCCTGCGCCCACCTGCCCTGCCCGTGGGCGGGCCGGTCAGTGCCCGGCGGGCGCGGCTCCTCACGTTCCTGCCCGCTGGCCTGAGCCTGGGCGCACTGAGTCTGCTGGGCGCGCTGCTGGCCGGGGCGGCGCCCGCTGCGGCCCTGACGGCGCTGCTGAGCCCGTGGGCCGCGCACGCCGTTCACGCGTGGCTGGGTGACACGCTGCCCGGAACAGACGCAGCGGGGCAGGTGTCGTTCGGTGCGGCCCTGGCGCCCGGCCTGCTCACGGCGCTGTGCGGCGGGTTCGGGGTGGGCGCTGCGGCCCCGGCCGCCGTGCTGATCCTGGGTCTGCTGGCTACGCTCGCTACGCCGCTCGCCTGACCCGACTCCGTGCGCGGGGTCACGCGCCCCTGGGCGCTTCCGGGCCGGGCGGGGTAGCCTGCGCGCATGACAGGAGCGGCTTGAGGGGAGTGGTGTGGGTGGTCGCGGCGCTGGCGTTGCTGGTGGGTGCGGGGGTGTGGTGGCAGTCCGGGGCGCGCTGGCGGGGCGACCTGTACTGTTTCGAGCAGCCGGGGCGGGTGTGGGGGCTGGCGGCCGTTCCGGCGGGCGGCACGCCGACCTGCCCGGAGTCGCGGACGGTGCGGGCCGAGATTCGCAGCGGAAATACCCGCCTGGAGCAGTTCGCGTTTCCGCAGTGGCAGCCGGACGCGGTGCTGGACGTCCTGCGTGCCGGGGGGTTCGCGGTCTTCACGGAACGCCCGGACGACGGGATTCAGCGTGAGCTGGTGCTGCTGCGCGGCCAGGAGCGCCTGACGTTCATCGCGGAGCACCGGGGCGAGGGGATGTTCGTTCACCTGAGCGGCGTGCCGACCCGCTGACCGGCTGACGGGCGCGGCGGTTTGCGCTACACTTCCGGGCATGATCCGCTCTGCGCTTACCACCCGGGGACGCCTCGACTGACTTACGGTCCGTTCGAGCGTCCCCGGCTAGCTGCCGGGGCGTTTTTTTTGGTGATGGTGGATGGTCGGTGGTTGATAGACCAGCCGCAGCACTGGCAGACGCAACGGCTTCCGTCAACCATCAACTTTCACCCATCACCCTTCCGAAGGAGTCCAGATGAACGACGAGCACCCCATCAACATTCCCGAGCCGCGCATGGAGCGGTACAACCCGCACGCCATCGAGAAGAAATGGCAGACCGCCTGGGAGAGAAGCGGCCTGTACAAGTTCAACGAGGACGCGCCGGGCGAGAAGTTCTACGCCCTGACGATGTTCCCGTACCCCTCGGGCAACCTGCACATCGGGCACTGGTACGCGAACGTCGCGCCGGACGCGCGGGCGCGCTGGCTGCGGATGCGCGGGTACAACGTGCTGTTCCCGATGGGCTTCGACGCGTTCGGCCTGCCCGCCGAGAACGCCGCCATCAAGAACAAAACGAATCCGGCGACGTGGACGTACGCGAACATCGAGCGGATGACCGGGCAGTTCCAGGCGATGGGCACCATGATCGACTGGAGCCGCCAGTTCGCCACGTGCGACCCGGAGTACTACCGCTGGAACCAGTGGTTCTTCATCGAGTTCTACAAGCGCGGCCTGGCGTACAAGAAGGGCGGGCTGGTGAACTGGTGCCCGAAGGACCAGACGGTGCTGGCGAACGAGCAGGTCGTGAACGGCCACTGTGAACGCTGCGGCACCGCCGTCGAGAAACGCAACCTGAGCCAGTGGTACATGAAGATCACGGACTACGCCGACGAACTGCTGGACTTCAGTGACACGGACATGCCCGAGAAGGTCCGCCTGATGCAGACGAACTGGATCGGCAAGTCGGTGGGGGCCGAGGTGACCTTCGACACGCCGGCCGGGCCGGAGACGGTGTTCACGACCCGTCCGGACACCCTGATGGGCGCGACGTTCATGGTGCTGGCCCCCGAGCACGCCAAGGTGGCGGACCTGACCACCGACGAGCAGCGCGCGGAGGTCGAGGCGTACGTGGCGGCAGCGGGCCGCAAGACGGACGTGGAACGCCAGCAGGAGGGTGAGAAGACCGGCGTGTTCACCGGCAGCTTCGCCACGCACCCCATCACCGGGCATCAGCTGCCGATCTGGGTGGCGGATTACGTGCTGGTCACGTACGGCACCGGCTCGATCATGGCGGTGCCCGCGCACGACGACCGTGACTTCGCGTTCGCGCGCAAGTTCGGCCTGGACGTCGTGGAGGTCATCCGGGCCGAGGGCGCCGAGCCGATGGCCGAGGACGCGGCGGAACCCTACACCGGTGAGGGCGTCATCGTGAACAGCGGCGAGTTCGACGGATTGAGCGGCGGGAAGGCCAGCATCGCCGGAATCGTCGAGCAGCTGGAGGCGCGCGGCATCGCGAAGGCGAAGACCACGTACCGCCTGCGCGACTGGCTGTTTGCCCGTCAGCGCTACTGGGGCACCCCGATCCCGTTCGTGCACTGCCCCGAGCACGGCGCGCAGCCCGTCCCCGAGGACCAGCTGCCGGTGCGTCTGCCGGAGAACGTGGAGTTCACCCCGACCGGCCAGAGCCCGCTGAAACTGGACACCGAGTGGCTGAAGACCACCTGCCCCGTCTGCGGCGGCCCCGCCGAGCGTGACACGGACACCATGGACACCTTCGTGGACTCCAGCTGGTACATGTACCGCTACCTGAGCCCCGACTACCACGAGGGCCCCTTCGACCCCGCCAAGGACCCCATGATGCCCGTGGACCTGTACACCGGCGGGATCGAGCACGCGATCCTGCACCTGCTGTACTCGCGCTTCTGGGTGAAGGTCATGCGCGACATGGGCCTGACGAAGCACAGCGAACCCTTCGCGCACCTGCGCAACCAGGGCATGATCCTGGGCGAGGACGGCGAGAAGATGAGCAAGTCCCGCGGCAACGTCGTCGACCCGGACGACCTGGTGCGCGAGTACGGCGCGGACACCGTGCGCACGTACCTGATGTTCATCGCGCCGTGGGAACTGGGCGGCCCCTGGGACCCGCAGGGCATCAACGGCCCCGCGAAGTGGCTGAGCCGCGTCTGGACGCTGTTCACCGACGACAAGGTCACCGGCCCCGCCGAGACCGTCAGTGAAGCGGACCTGCGCTTCGCGGTGCACAGCACCCTGAAGAAGGTCACCGGGGACTTCGAGCGCCTGAGCTTCAACACCATCGTCGCGTCCCTGATGGAGCTGACGAACACCCTGGTCAAGGCCAAGCGCGCCCCCGTGTTCGGCACGCCCGCCTGGGACGAGGCGCTGGACATCTTTGGCCGCATGCTGGCCCCGGTGGTGCCGCACATCGCCGAGGAGATCTGGGCCGCGCGCGGCCAGGACGGCAGCGTGCACACCGCCGCGTGGCCCGCCGTGGACGAGGCCGCCGCGACCCGCGACACCGTCACCATGGGCGTCCAGGTCAGCGGGAAGGTGCGCGGGCAGGTCACGATCAGCAAGAGCGCCACGCAGGACGAAGCGATGGCCGCCGCGAAGGACAACGCCGACGTGGCCCGCTTCATCGAAGGCAAGCAGATCGTCAAGGAGATCTACGTGCCCGGCCGCATCATCAACATCGTCGTGCGCTAGTTGTAGGTAGAAATCAGCCCCACTCCCAGGCTCGGGAGTGGGGCTGTTCTCTTGGGTTGGGAGGGGTTCACCGGGCCTTCCGTGTCCCAGCTCAGCGGTTGTCGCGGATGTACTCCTCGTAGATGATTTCCAGCAGTTCCTCACGTGAGGCGCGAGGGTGTTTGTTGCGCTTGGCGGCCAGGGTCCGCTCGAACCGCGCCTGGTCTCCGCGCATCTGCGTCAGCACTTTGCGTTCCCATTGACTTGCCTGGAGGCGCGCCGGGCCGGGGCGTGCCTGCGCTGGGCGTGCCTGCGCTGGGCGCGGCTGCGCAGAGCGTGGCTGAGCCGGGCGCGGTCGGGTGGGACGGCTGGGTTTGGACCCCGAGAGCATGTACAGCCACAGGGCAAGCAGGCCGATGCCCAGCAGGGTGAGCGACATCCACAGTTCCACCCTGGCAGTGTAGAGAGTGATCGCCGTTCGGGGTGCCTCACGTGCGTGTTGGGGTGTGACGCCACGTGTTCGATCTGGCATCACACAGACCACACAGCATCGCCCCCACCCCAGCGCAGGCCAGGGTGGGGGCGTTGTCGGCTCAAGTTATTCGTGCCTGTCAGCCGCCGGGGAAGATGCGGCGGTACGCGGCTTCGATCAGCCCGGACAGGACGCCGCTCTGCGCGAGGGCGTGCAGCCACGCGGTGGCGGGGGTGACCGGCACCAGTTCGCGGATCAGGTACCCGATGAGGTGCGCCACGAGCAGGCCGCGTGCCGTGCCGAGCACCACCAGCTTCAGGGCCTGACCGGCCTGCACGGCGGCTTCCAGTAGGGCGCCGACTTCCTGCCAGGTGGCGCCGTCGCGCAGCGCCTCGATGCGGGAGCGGAGGCTGGGCAGGTGCGTGTTCAGCCAGGGGGTGAGCTGGTCGGCAGTGACGGTGCCGCCAGCACGGGCAGCGGCGTTCAGGGACAGCAGGGTGGTCAGGATTGCAGTGTTCATGGGGTGCCTCCAAAGGCGCGGCCCCCGCGCGGAGGCGGGGGCCAGTGAGAGGGTGAATTGTGGAGCTGGCAGCAGGCCAGCGGTGGGCCTACTTGACCTTCAGGTAGATCTTGTCGGTCCCCTCGATCAGCGTGCCCTCCCCCACCTGCTGGTTCGTACGGGGGTCGAAGAGCCGGACGGGCCGTTGCTCCTGGCCGTCCTTCACGTGCCCAGGCTGGGGGGCCGGGTTGAGGATCTCGCGGATCATGTTCAGGTACGCATCCCACGGCCAGGTCGGGCCGGGGCAGCCCTGACGGGCCTTGCGGTCCGGGTTCACATCGCTGTGCCCGATGATGTGCGCACGGTCTACGAGGATGCCATGCCGCTGGCAGATGCCCGCCACCACCTGGGCGCTGGCCTGTAGCTGGGCCGCGCTGGGCGTCCAGGGTCCCCGGCTGGGCATGCCTTCGTGCTCGATGCCGATGCTGCGGGCGTTCATGCGCCAGTCGCCCGCATGCCAGGCGGTGTCCCCTTCCTGGATGCTCTGACCGGTGCGGCCGTCCGTGGCGACGGTGTAATGAGCGCTGGCGGGCGCAGCGTCCTGCGCGAACCAGCTGAGCGTCCCGCCGTACGTGCCGTCCGCGACGTGAATCACGATCCGGTCGATCTTCGCGGTGCGGCCCCTGGTGTAGTTGCCAGGGTGCGCCGGACGCTGTTCAATCTGCATGCTCTCCCCTTTCCAGCTCCCGCACCCGGCGTTCCAGGGCGCGTTCCCGTTCGCGGCCCTGCGTGATCCGCCAGCTGAGCTTCGCGGTCGTGACGATCAGGGCCAGTCCCAGCAGCACCAGGCGCAGTTGATCCTGCAGGAGCGGGGGCGGCCCGCCGATCTCAGCGGCCCGGAGGGCCGGGTGTGGCCAGAACCACAGCGCCAGGTAGTACGCCAGCGTCAGCAGGCCCGGCAGTACCCGACCGGCAGGCGTCGTGCAGTGCCGCCAGCACGTGACACTCGCCACCCCGAGCGAGATGGCGAGCAGCAGCAATCCGATCAGTGATCCGTTCACCGTTTCCTCCAGATGTTCGGCTGCGCACCCAGTTTCCCGCGTGCCAGCATGAGCAGAATCGTGTTCAGCGTCCACAGCCACCCGGCAAACACACTGGTGCGCACGACGCTCTGTGGTGTCGCGCCCGTTCCTGCGCCGCGCAGGTTCGCCAGGACGCTCGGCACGTCCAGCAGCATCAGCGCGAGGTAACCGGCCGCGAGAATGACGAGCAGGATGCCACGGTGCACCCACCACGCTTTCGGTGGGACCAGTTGCACCAGGAGCAGCACGGCGCGGTACGTGACCCCACCGACACCCGCCGCGAACGTCAGCAGGGCCAGGGCGGCCATCAGGTCAAGGATTGGGACTGCCATCATCGTCACCGCCTTTTTTCCGCGTGGCCAGCGCGGTAATCAGGCCGCCCAGGATGGTGCCCATCCCGGTGAGGACTTTCTCGTCGAGCTGTCCGGTCACGGCGTACCGGCCGAAGACGAGCAGGAGCATGGCGCCGACGATCCAGGTCAGCACAACCAGTGGGTCTTTCATGGGGATCCTTGTGGGGGTGCAGGTGGGGTCATGAGCCTCCCGGTGTTCCGGCCAGGAATGAAGAACCGCCAGTGGGCCGGAGCACTGGCGGTCGGTTGGAGGAGGCGGATGGATTGTGGGGGCCGTCACGGGCGTGATGGGTCATAGGTGTTCCAAGTGGATAGGGCGAGTCAATGACTCGCCCTTGTTCGTGTGGCGCTACGCTGTCTTCACGGGGCCGGTTGGAGAACTCGACCCGTGAACCAGAACGCCGCGACCCTGGGGAGGGAAGCGGCGTTTTCTGCTGTGTTCAGGGCCTGATACCGGGCCTGATTCTGTGTGGTGCGGGATAAATGAACAGGGTCAATTGACGCGTTGAGGTCGGGCAAGGTACGAACCGTCAATCACCGGCCAAGGACTGATTTCAGTTCCGAACGCGTCGAAGGAAAGGACTTCTTTCCCGACTTGAATTTTCACGTAAAAGAACGACGAATGAATAATTTCGACAACCGTTCCAGACAAAAGATCAGGCGTCCATGGACCCATACCAACCAGCACAGAATCGCCCATCTTCAAATCGCCAATCCATCCTTTGTCGCTCATTTGAATTCACCTCACATGCAAGCACTTTTTGCTCAATCGTAGGCCAGTGTGCTGAGCACTCAAGAACCTCACTTAACCAGGGTCCTTTTGAATCGAAAAGATTATAGAGGAATGAGGAATCCCGCTGCACATTGTGACTACGATAAAATCTGTCTTCCAAATCCATCAACACGGTCGCTGTCAATTCCACTCGCTGCCGCGTCAGGACAGGATCAGCTGGAATGCCGGGTGGGACAATATTATCCATGCTGATCAATTTTCCATGAATTACCCCGAGTCTTGCAGCTGGGCTCGGATGTGTCGACGACAGCCACACCCTAATTTCCAATCCAGCCAACACGCGCAGGGGCCAGTAAATAGAAGTTAGCACCAATGACATTATAACATCATCACTAAAGCCTTTGAGAATATGCTGCACAAGTCGATACGTCATTGCTGATGCAAAAGCATCAGCGTCAAATTCAAGGGCTTTAAAATCAGCCTCCACGAGACTCAGATGATTAGCCTTCTGATAATCTAAATGTCCACGAGCTGCATGGGTGTATTCATGGAATAAGACATACG
Source organism: Deinococcus seoulensis (assembly GCF_014648115.1). Taxonomy (NCBI): domain Bacteria; kingdom Thermotogati; phylum Deinococcota; class Deinococci; order Deinococcales; family Deinococcaceae; genus Deinococcus; species Deinococcus seoulensis. Next base: position 5,309 of record NZ_BMQM01000031.1, on the reverse strand, counting down.
CTATGTAGATTTGCAGCAACATCCTGCGATTCAGGAGCGATGCCCCAACAGAAATTTCTTCACCTTCAGGATAAAAAATCTCTAGCTGTCCTCGCGCGAAATCAATCATGCCAGAGCAAATTAAGATAGCATAGGCACCATCAACATAAACAGCCCGCGCATTGACCACATCCCGGCTCCAGATGAAAACATGGACTTCCCTTTCGAACTGATATGCGTCATGCAAGCTGGGCAAAAGATGAAGCGCGGGTGCCAAAGCGTCGGCATACCCATTCGAATCATGAACATCAGGCAGGAGGTCGTAGTGCAGACTGAGTTTTGCCCTGAGGTCTTCACGATTCATACCTGAGTTTAGCCACTCTGTGTGTGGGATCAGCGCCACAGCCATTTGACAAACGCATAGAACGCATCTGCCATCTGGAAATACCCGCTCACGTTGGGGTGAATCCAGTCGGTCAGGCGCACCTGCGTCATCGGGGTGGTCAGCGCCGCCGAACGCGCCGAGACCGGCTCGATCACGTAGGGGTAGCCGTAATCCGTGTCCAGTGCGTGTGCCATTGGGATCACGTAGATGTTCTGCGCGGTGCGCCCGCCGAACGTTCGCAGGATGCGCTGCTGCCAGAGCCGCTGGTACGTGTGCAGCGCGGTCCTGGGGCGGCGCGTGCCCGGCTGGATGGGCACGATCACGCCCACGTTGATGCCCGGCACGGCGGCGCAGATGTTGGCGATCATGGCCTCCACCTGCGTGACCATCTCGCTGATTTTGGTGTTGGCGTCCGCGACGGTCGCCGCTGGCCCCAGGTCGTTCGTGCCGAGGTGCACGGCCACGAGGTCGCCCGCGCTCATGCTGAACCCGTTCGCCGTGAGGTACTGGCTGAACGAAAACACTGTGCCAGCCGGGTCCGTGCCGTTGAACGTGAAATTGCTGAGCGGGTCGGCGTAGTGGAACGCGATGGTCTTACCCTCCCAGCCCTCGGTGCTCACGGCAGGGTTTCCTACCGGGACTTCCGTGCCCGCGCGGGTGCCGATGCTCGTCAGGTCCAGCGGGTCCGTCCCGCGCTGCGTCAGGCGGATCACCTCGCTCATCCACACGCCCCGGTTGGTGATGCTGTCCCCGATGACGAGCGTTTTGCGCGTGCTGGCAGCGGTACTCAGGCCCGTCACCTGGATGGATGTGGCGGCCTCCAGCACCGTCACGCCGAAGCGTTTCACGAACAGGGTCGCGCCCACGGTGGTCCCTGCATCTGCCGCAGTCGGCGTCCACGCCCAGCGGCGATTGTGCAGCAAGCCCTTCCCGGTGCCGGTATAGAACGCGATGTCGTACTCCGCGAGTTCGCCCGGCAGGTTGAGTACGGAGTCCCAGTACACGCTCAACTCCTGCCCTTCCACAGCGTAGAGGGTGCTCGGCAGGATGCTGGTGGGCGTCCAGGGTTGCACGGGGTTGATCGTGTCCGTGATGCCCCGCACGAAACTGTTGTTCAGGGCCAGGGCGCGGGTGCTGCTCAGCCCGAACCGCGCCCAGATGTTGCCGGGCGGGCTGAAATCCACGGCGAGCGCTGCATCAACGCTGGGCGTGGACCCCGCGACGAACCGCGCAGCCGGGTAGGTGGGGGGCACATACTCAGCGGTTCCGGTGCCGGTGTACACCCCGGCGTACCCGATCCAGCCGTCCGCGAATACCTCCAGCCACAGCGGGGTGGCGCTGGCATTGGCAATGGTGCTGCCGAGTTTCCAGCGGGCCAGGGTGCGTGCGCCCGTCACGCCCCGCACGGTCAGCAGTTTCTCTGCGAGGATCGTGCCGCTGCCGTTCGTCTGGCGCAGGCGCACCCGCAGGCGCGTGACGGGTTTGGAGTCCGAGACCTGGAGGACGTTGAACTCGATGTAGTTGAAATTCTGTTTCGCGCCGACGGGAAATCCGAACCCGTAGAACTGGCTCCCGCTCGTGGCGAGGGTATTGAGCGCCTTGGTGCTGTTGAGGCTCTCCCCGGTCAGGGTGGTGAGTTGATCCTCGACCGTCCCGAGGGTCGCCACGGCGTCCCGCTCGTACCCCAGTTCAGCGTTTATCAGGTCCGTCCACGTGGGGCGGGGCGTGACCGTGCTGGCCGAGTAGTCCGCGAACGTGAACGTGATGCTGCCGATGCTGGCCTGCCCAGGCCCGAGCGTGGTGTCGGTGGTGCTGCCACCGTTCGCGAACCGGAGGCTGCCCGGCAGCGTGCCGTCCACGAGTTTGAAGAACCCGGTCGGCTGGTCGCAGAACCATTCCACCCAGTCCGCAGTGGCGACCAGCGAGAACTCTGCCGTGATGAGGGATTTTACGCCCACGGTGGTGGTGACGTTCAGGATCACGTCAGCAACGACGGTACCCTCATACCCGCCATTTTTTACGCGCACCCGAACCCGCGTGATCGGCGCGGCGTGCGGCTGGATGTTGAACGACACGCGGTTGAAGTTGGTGCGCGTACCGACCGGGAACCCCCAGGCGGTGATGATGCTGCCGGTGGAGTAGGTGAGCGCACTCTCGGAGCCGGTGCTGGTGCTGGTGAGGGTCGGCGTGATGGTCGCCACGGCGTTGGCGATGCGTGCGCCGTTCTGCGTGGCGGCGATGGCGGCGTCCACCTCGCCAATTTTGGCGGTTGCCTGAGCCTCGAACTGCGCGAGGGTATCTGCCGTCTGCTGCGCGATATCGTCCTTGATATCGGTCAGGTCCAGCACGGCGTCCGTGACCCGTTGCGCGGCGGTCGTCGCCGCGCCCGCCGCCTGGTTCGCGCTACCAGCAGCTCCTTCGGCCAGTTCAGCGGCCACCACCGCCTCCCCGGCGGCCTGACTGGCCTGCACGGCGGCGGCCGTGGCGTTGTTCTTCGCCAGGGTTGCCGCCTGGGCGGCCTGGGTGGCGTACTCACCGGCTGCCCTGGTCGCTTCGCCGAGCGGTTCGAGGGTCTGACGGGCCGTGTTCGCCTGGTGCGCGGCGACGCTGGCCTCCTCGCCTTTCTGCCGGGCGTACGCGGCGTTCTGGTTCAGGACGTTCAGGTCGTCCAGGGTGACCACGCGTTTACGGGTTGGGTTCGTCATCAGTGACCTCGATCAGTGAGTAGGTGAAGGTGGCGTCCGGGTGCGCGAAGGCGTCCGGCGGGGCGTCCGTGACGGTCACGCCGCCCAGCGGTTCCACGTCGTAGAAACCCGGTCCTTCCTGCACGGCGTGCAGCATGCCCAGCGGGTAGTTCCCGAGGACGCCCGTGATGGGCAGCGGGGTGGGCCACGGGTCGCCCTGGTCGTCCAGGCGCCACAGCGGGTCAGCCAGCAGGTACGTGACACGGAAGGTGCGGGTGTTGCCCTCCCCGAACGGTTCCTGCTGGTCGAGGACGTCCAGGAGAGTGACGCTGCTGGCCCCCTCGCCGTACTCGGTGGCGGCGAGGGCCAGGGCGTGCCAGCGGCGGGCGCGCAGGCCCGCGTCCCGTGCGTCCGTGCCTTCCACCCGGAACGTCAGGGCCAGTTGCACGGGTTTCGGGCGGCGGCTTCCGGACGCCCAGGTGCGCCCGCGTGCCGTCTGGCGGGGCGTGGTGTTCAGCGGCACGTCCAGGCCCGCGCGGGTCACGCTGACCGGGTGTGGTCCCTCGCTGGGCAGGTAGATCACGCCCCCCACCACGAGGGAGGGGGGCAGCGCTTCCGGCGGCGTCAGGTCCGGCAGGAGGGGTGGCAGGCGAGCGGTGAGTATCGTCATGGGCCTCCTTATGTGCTGGCCTGCACGGCGTCGGTCGTGGCGTTCTGGTCGCGGGCGCTGATCACGGCCGTGAAGCTGAGTGCCTCGGCTTCATCCCGCTGCCCACAACGGACCTCGGTGAACAGTTCCCCGTCATCGTCGGTGTCGTACACGAGCAGCTCGATGGGCAACTCCCGCGTCTCGACGACCTCGCCCAGCGGGCCGCGCAGAGTCAGCTGCGCGGTGGCAGCCGGGCTGTGGTTCCAGCCGGGCAGGCGAGCCGTGACGGGATTCAGGGTGGGCGTGCGGGCCAGGGGCGTGGTCGAGGCGGCCATCAACTCCGGACTGGCACGGATCAGGCACGCTGATCGGATGACCAGCGGCTGCGACAGGTCGGTGTGATTGATGCGCAGCACCAACCTCCCCCCACTCGCCCAGGCGGGCGCCAGGCGCACGTCACGCGTCACGCCGGGCAGCAGGTAGACGGGCGGGGTTGGCGTAAGTGGTGGAGCCACGTCCACGAAAACATGCTGCGTGGGTGTCACCGTCAGGTTCTGACCTACCAGCGTCACGCCGCCCAGCCCTCCGTTCTCCATCTGGGCCATGAAGCCATCCGGGAGGGCCATCCCGGCCGGGTACGCCACCTCCAGCGCGTACTCCACAGCAACGACCCCACTGGGCGCCGTGATGCTGACCGCCGTGCCCGGCTGACCATCCCACAGCGCAGCGTCATCCCCAGTCACGGTCAACGTGCCGATGGTGGCCTCCTCCTGCGCCACGAACGACCGGACTGACACCGTCACCGTGCTCCCTGGGAGACCGGTGAACAGCTCCGGGGTGACTGGAAGGGCCAGCGACCGCCACGCCTGCCCGAACGTGCGCGGCGCGACGTTGAACTCCCGGGTCAGAGCCACCGGCGCCCTGACATCCTCCGGGTGCGCCACGGCGTCGCGTCCATCGCCATCCTGGAACGTCCGTGAGATGACCTGACCGGGCGGCATGGTGCGCGTGAACATCACCCGGACGTCCGTGACCAGGGTGGTGCTGTCCGTGTCCATTCCGTCGATCTCCACACCAAGCGCGGCCTCATCGATGACCAGGGTGCCGGCCGGGTACCCGAACACCGGGCGCAGGTCCGCGTTCACGCCCCACTCGGGGTTCACGTCCCGACTCTGGGTGCTGCCGTCGGCGTTCAGGTACGTGCGGGTCTGGCGGCTGCGGCCCCTGAGACGCTCATCAAGCAATTTCGCGACTGGCCAGTAATTCCCGTGGATGGCGGCGCTGGTGACGTTCAGGTCCGGGATGCTCTCCTGCGTCGGTGCCTGCAGGGTGCCCCCCAGTTGCCCCGAGGCGATCAGGGCCGTGAACAGCTGCCGGACCTGCGCCCCCAGGTCCGCCTCGGGCAGCAGGGTCCGGGCTTCCACCTCGGTCAGTCGCCGGTACCGCAGGCCCTGCAGCTTGTAGCGGCCCACCTCGCTGCGGCTGCTGCCCGTGATCACGGCCGTGCCCGCGTACCGGTTCAGCCACGAGCCCTCGCCGGTGCGGTACCTGACATCTTTCAGTTTTAGAAAAGGACGTCCAGCACGGCTTCTGACCTCAGAATGAGGATGTG
>NZ_BMQM01000030.1 GCF_014648115.1 Deinococcus seoulensis | reverse complement strand
AGTGCGCATACATTCACGAGAACGGCTCCCCGCTTATTTGTCAAAAAAACCTTCCGGACTACTGCTGATACGGACTCCGATTGAACGGACTGCAGAGGCCACCGGGTCCGCGCGGGTCAGGCGAGTTCGACGCGGTTGCGGCCCTGGCGTTTGGCGGCGTACAGGGCCTGGTCGGCGGCGACGGTCAGTGCGGCGGGCGTGGCGGCGTCGGCGTTCAGGGTGGCGACGCCCAGGGACAGCGTGATCTGCCCGAGGGCGATGCCGGCGTGCCGGAGGTCCAGGGCGGCGACCTGGGCGCGCAGGTTCTCGGCGATGGCGGCGGCGCCGCTTTCGTCCGTGCCGGGCAGCAGCAGCGAGAATTCCTCCCCGCCGGGCCGGGCGGGTGTGCTGCCGGGCGGCGCGGCGTCTTTCAGGGCGGCGCTGATGCGGACGAGCGCGGCGTCCCCGGCGTCGTGTCCGAAGGTGTCGTTCAGGCGTTTGAAGTGATCGACGTCCAGCGCGATCAGGCTCAGGGGGCGGCCCTCGGCGTGCGCCAGGGCGACCTGTTCGTTCATGACGTCTTCGAGGTGGCGGCGGTTGAACAGGCCGGTCAGGGGGTCGCGGATGGACTGTTGCAGCAGCCGGTCCTGCAGGCGCAGGCTGGCGAGGGCCAGGGCGATCTGGCGGGCCACGCCGGGCAGCAGGGCGCGCGTGGTGTCCGGGAGGGGCTGGTCGGGGTCGGCGTTCGCGACGCGCAGCAGGCCCAGCGTCTCGCCGTGCGAGAACAGCGGCAGGCAGGTGTACGCGCCGCTCTGGCCGGGGCAGGGGGGCGCGAAGCGGCGGTTGTCGGGGTGCTGCACCTCGCCGCGCCGCAGCGCCCAGCAGTGGTCCGGGGCGTGCGTGACGGCCGCCTCGTCCCCCCAGTGCAGCAGCGGCACGAGCAGGTTGCGGGAGGCGTTGTGGTGTGACAGGGCGCCGCGCGTGCCGGGCAGCAGGAGCGGCAGGGCGCGTTCGAGGATGCGGGCGCCCTCGTCGAGGCTGCGGGCGGCCTGCATGGCGTCGCTGAGTTCCCCGAGGCTGCGCATCCAGGTGTTGCGCTGCGCGAGTTGGTCGGCGCGGTCGCGGGCTTCCTGCTGCGCCGCCTGGAGGCGCTGGCTCATCAGGTTGAAGGTGCCGGCCAGTTCACGGAATTCGCGTGGCCCGCCGACCTGCACGGTGACCGGGGCGCGGCGGCGTTCCAGCGTGGCCGCGCCGGGCGTGTCGTCTGCCGGGGCGGGGCCGGACTCGGGGGAGAGGCTGGACCCGGGGGAGAGGCCGGGTGCGTGGGCAGGGGTGGGTGTGGGGGCCGCGTCGGTCAGGCGCTGCGCGGCGCGGGTCAGGTTCCCCAGGTACCGGGTGATCAGGCCCGCCTGCGCCAGGGCGTTCACGAGGCCGAGCAGCACCAGGACGCTCCCGGCGAGCAGCAGGGCCAGCCGCAACCGTTCGAGTTGCCGGACGGCCTCGGCCTCGCGGTCCTGCAGGGCCTGTGTTTCGCGGGCGTTCAGCGCGGCGATCTGCGCGCGGGTGGCGTCCAGCAGTTTCTTGCCGCGCTGGCTGCGGACGAGCTCGGCGGCCGCGTCGGGGTCGGTGGCGCGCAGGTTGATTTCGGGCGTGGCGATCTCGGCCAGCCAGCGGAAGATCAGCGTCTCGATCCGGTCCACGTTCCGGGCATTCTGTTCGGGCGTGCCGGACAGGCGCATGGTGTCGCGCAGGGCGAGCAGGTCGCCGGGCAGCGCGGCCCGCGCCGACTGGTACGGTTCCAGGAACACCGGGTCGCCCGCGATGACGTAGCCGCGCACGCCGGTTTCCATGTCCAGTACGCGTACCAGCAGGTCCGAGAGGTTCTCGATGCGCACGCGGGCCTGCGTGGCGTCGTTCGTGGCCTGCACGCGGGCGTCCAGCGCGCCGAGCAGGAACACGAACGACAGGATCGTCAGCGCCCACAGGGGAAACTGGGTCAGGAGCAGCAGGCGGCGTAACGGCACCGGCCCAGTATCCACGATCGCAGTATCCATAGAACGGCCGCGAGCGGCGTGCTGGTGGGTGGGCGCCGGGGGGGGTCACGGCCTGCCCTGCGGGCCTGCTGTAATACAGTTTCGTTCAGACCATCCAGCCCATCCGACCGTTCATTCCCGGCTGCGGCGTTCCTGCCGCCTCCCCCCGAGGTATCCATGACCAGTTCTTCCGTCTACTCTTCCGTCCGTCAGCCGGTGTTCGCCCGTCAGGGCATGGTGGCGACCAGTCAACCGCTGGCCGCGCAGGTGGGTCTTCACGTGCTGCGCGGGGGTGGGAACGCCGTGGACGCCGCGATTGCCACGGCGGCCGCGCTGACGGTCGTGGAACCCACCAGTAACGGCATCGGCAGTGACCTGTTCGCACTCGTCTGGGACGGCGGCGAGTTGCACGGCCTGAACGCCAGCGGCCGCTCTCCGGCCCGCCTGACCCGTGACGCGCTGGGCGGGCAGGACATGCCCACGCACGGCTGGTTGCCGGTCACGGTACCGGGCACGCCGCGCGGCTGGGCGGACCTGCACGCCCGCTTCGGCCGCCTGCCGTTCGCGCAGCTGATGGAGGGGGCCGTCCATTACGCCCGCAGCGGCTACCCGCTGTCGCCGGTCCTGGCCGAGAACTGGGCGCGGGGTATCCGCGCGCACCGCGCCCGCACTGGCCCGGAGTTCGATCACTGGCGGCACGTGTTCGCCCCGCAGGGCTTCACGGCCCGGCCCGGCGAACTGTGGCACTCGCCGGAGCACGCGGACACCCTGGAACGCATCGGGCGCAGCGGGGCCGCCGACTTCTACGACGGCGAACTGGCCCGCCGCGTCGCCGCGCACGCCCGCGACACCGGCGGCCTGCTGGACCTGGACGACCTGGGCGGGCACACCAGCGAGTGGGTGCAGCCCATCAGCGCCGCGTACGGCGAGCACCGCCTCTGGGAGATCCCGCCGAACGGGCAGGGTCTGGCCGCCCTGATCGCGCTGGGCATCGTGAACGGCCTGACCCTGCCCGACCACCGGGACGACCCGGCCGGCCTGCACGCGCAGATCGAGGCGATGAAACTGGGCTTCGCGGACGCCCACCGGTACGTGGCCGACCCGCAGCACAGCGCCGTCCCGGTGGACGCCCTGCTGTCGCCCGCGTACCTGTCGGCCCGCCGCGCCCTGATCGGCGAGCAGGCCCTGGACCCGCAGGCGGGCGACCCGAACAGTCACGGCACCGTGTACCTCGCCGCTGCCGACCGGGACGGGCAGATGGTCAGCCTGATCCAGAGCAACTACATGGGCTTCGGGAGCGGCGTGGTCGTGCCCGGCACGGGAATCGCCCTGCAGAACCGGGGGCATAACTTCTCCATGCAGGCCGGGCACCCGAACGAGATCGCGCCCCGCAAACGCCCGTACCACACCATCATTCCCGGTTTCCTCACGCGCGCGGATCAGCCGGTCGGGCCGTTCGGCGTGATGGGCGGGTTCATGCAGCCGCAGGGGCACCTGCAGGTCACGCTGAACACCGTCCGTTACGGCCTGAACCCGCAGCAGGCGCTGGACGCCCCCCGCTGGCAGTGGACCGGCGGGAAGACCGTGGAGGTCGAGCATGAACTCGGGGCCGTGCAGGCGCGTGCGTTGCAGGCCCGCGGGCATGACGTGCAGGTGCAGCTGAACCCGAACGCGTTCGGGCGCGGTCAGATCATCTGGCGGGACCCGCGCACGGGCGTGCTGGTGGGAGGCAGCGAATCCCGCACGGACGGACAGGTCGCCGCGTACTGACGTGAACCCTGCTGCCCTCTCCCCCCGCGGGAGAGGGAGGGAGGAGCGAAGCGACGGAAGGGTGAGGGGGCGTGCGACCCGCCTGAACCGAGACCCCCAGGTTCAGGGTTGGGGTGGTGGGCCGGCCGGGGTGCCCGGCGCGTACCCGCGTGCCTGAAGGTCGTACAGCTGCGCGTAGCGGCCCGCGCGGGCCAGGAGTTCCTCGTGGTTGCCGCTCTCGGTGATCACGCCGCCCTCGAGGACGATGATGGTGTCGGCCAGTCGCACGGTCGAGAAGCGGTGCGAGATCAGCAGCGTGATGCGGCCAGCAGCCTGCGCCCGGAGGGCCTGGATGGTCTCGAATTCCGCCTGGGCGTCGAGGGCGGCGGTGGGTTCGTCGAACACCAGCACGGACGCCTGCCGGAAGTACAGGCGGGCCAGCGCCAGCCGTTGCCACTGCCCGCCGGACAGTTGCCGTCCCCCCTGGAACAGCCGGCCGAGCGGGGTGTCGAGGCCGCCGGGCAGGTCGTCCACGAACGCCGCCCCGGCGCTGCGCACGGCCGCCTGCACGCCCGCGTCGTCGTTCAGGCGGTCACTCTCGGCCAGGGCGACGTTGTCGCGGGCGGTCATCTGGTACTGCCCGAAATCCTGGAAGATGATGCTCATCTCGCGCTGCACGCTGCGCGGACTGAAGCGCGCGGCGTCCAGTCCGTTCAGCAGGATCTGCCCGCTGGTCGGCTGGAACAGCAGCGTCAGGAGTTTCACGACGGTGGTCTTGCCTGCGCCGTTCTCGCCGACCAGCGCCAGGGACTGCCCGCGGTGCACGGTGAAGTTCACGCCGCGCAGCACGTCCCGCGTGGTCAGCGGGTAGCGGAAGCCCACGTCCCGGAATTCGATGCTCTCGATGCGGCCCTCCCAGACCTCCCCGGCGTCCAGGTCGCGGCCCGGCAGTTCCAGGAACGCGTACAGGTTGCGCATGTACAGCAGGTTCTGGTAGATGCCGCTGACGCCGCTCAGCAGGCCACTGACGGTGTTCTGCACCTGCGCGATGCCCAGCACGAACACGCTGAAATCCCCGACCGTGATCTGCCCGGCGGCGGCGCGGCGCAGGATCAGGGCGCTGGCCAGCCCGATCAGCAGCGCGGACAGCAGCGACGCCCCGAAATTCCACGCGGACCGCTGCCGGACCAGCGTTTCGAGTTGCGCGCGGAATCCCAGGTAGTAGGCGCGCCAGCGGCCCAGCAGGTACGGCTCGAAGCCGAACAGCCGCACTTCCTTGACCAGCGTGTCCGAGGTGAGGAGGCTGCCCAGGTAGTTCTGCACGCGCGCGTCGTGCGTCTGGCGGCGCAGCATGCGGTAACCTTCCACGCCGAAGCGGTTACTGATGATCACGCCGGGCACGCTGGCCAGGATCACGAGCGGCAGCACCCACACGCCCAGCTGCGTCATGAGCGCCCCGACCGACCCGAGCGTGACCACGCCGCCCGCCAGGGACACGAGTTGCGTGGCGACGCCCAGCGGCCGGGACCCGACCTCGCGGTACGCCTGTTGCAGGCGGTCGTACGTGTCGGCGTTCTCGAACGCCTCGACGCTCAGGGTGGTGGCCTTGTCCAGGATGCGGCGGCTGACGCTGTGTTGCAGGCTGTCGCCCAGCAGTTGCTGCGAGGCGTTCTGCACGGTGCTGAGCAGGCTGCCCAGGATCACCAGTCCGACCTGCGCGGCCAGCAGGGTCAGCAGCGCGCGGTACGTGACCTGCCCCTGCGCGGCCTGCGCGACGGCGTCCAGCAGGTGCTTGCCGACGAGCAGGTTCGCGGCGGGCAGTCCGGCGCCCAGCAGGTTGCTGAGCGCGAAGGTCAGCGCGTGCCGGGGACTGGCCTGCCAGACCAGTCCGAGCGTGGCGCGCAGGTCACGCAGTTGCTCGCGCGCGGTGGGGGGCGGCTCGGCGGGACTGTCCTTTGGTCCGCTGGTGCCTGGGGCGTCCGGTCTGCTGCCTGCTCTGTTTCTGTCTGGGCGGTCGGGGTCGCGCCTGGGGGGAACGGTCATCGCCGCCAGTCTGAATCAGCGGGCCGCGCAGGATGGTGACGCGCGGCCTTCACCGTCTGGCCGTATCATCGGCGGCGTGATGACCTGGGTGCGCCGCAACCGCCCGCTGCTGCTGGTGCTGGTGGCCTGCCTGGGGCTGGCCGCGTGGATCAACCTGCCGCTCTGGCAGGAACTGGGCGGCAGTGACGCGCGCGCCCAGGCGCTGCCGGTCGCCCCGGCGTTCCGGGCCGGGCAGCGGGTGCTGATGCTCTCCCCGCACCCGGACGACGAGACGCTGTGCTGCGCGGGCATGATTCAGCAGGCCCGCCGCGCCGGGGCGGAGGTGTTCGTCGTGTGGGTCACGCCCGGCGACGGCTTCGAGTTCGACGCGGCCCTGACCGAACGGTCCCTGCGGCCCGGCCCGGCCGGACTGCGTGAACTGGGGAACGCCCGCGCGGACGAGGCGCGGCGGGCGGCGGCCGTGCTGGGCGTGGACGAGGCGCACACCTTCATGCTGGGGTACCCGGACGGGGGCCTGTCGCGGCTGTTCACCGTGAATTACGCCCGGCCGTTCGTGTCGCCCCGCACGGGAGCGCAGGCCGTGTACGTGCGGGGCGCCCTGACGCCCGGCCATCCGTTCACGGGGCAGGCGCTGGAGGCGGACCTGAACAGCGTGCTGGGCCGCGTCCGGCCGGACGTGGTGCTGGCCCCGGCTCCGCAGGACTTCCATGCGGATCATCACACGCTGTCGTATGTGGCGGTGCGGTTGATGGCGGCGCGCGGGCAGGTGGACCGCCTGCGGTTCTGGGTGGTGCATGGCGGCCTGGAGTGGCCGCTTCCGAAGGGCCTGCACCTGCGTGAGCCGTTGACGGTGCCGCCCCGCGCGCGGAACCTGCCGTGGCAGCGGGTGCCGCTGGACGCCGCGCAGGTGGACGTGAAACTCCGCGCCGTGCGGGCGTACGGCACGCAGACGCGGGTGCTGGGGCGGTTCATGGAGGCGTTCGTGCGCTCGAACGAACTGCTGAGCCCGCAGTCCCTGCCGGACGCGCCGGGACCGGTCAGTACCGGCGGGGAGCGGGACGTGCGCGGCCTTCCGGGGCGCTGAAGCTGCGGGTCTCAGCGCAGGGCGAGGGTCATGACGACGTGCCGGGCGGGGTGGCCCAGCCAGGGTTCCCATAGGGGCGTCTGGCGTTCACCGGCCACGCGGAATCCCAGTTTGCGGTACAGGCCGAGCGCGGCGACGTTCTCGGTGGTGGTGGAGAGCTGCACGCCGGGCACGCGGGCGTCTCGCAGGAGGGCGAGGTGGGCGCGCAGCAGCGTTTCCCCGGCGCCGAGGCCGCGCGCACTTTGCTGGACGTTCAGGTGCAGGTGCGCGGGGTAGAGGGTGTCGCTGGCGTGCGGGCCGGGCCAGCGGGCGGCGCGTATCAGGTAGCGCAGGCTGCGGCGCGTGTCGGGCCGGGTCAGCCGGGAGAGGAGCAGTGGCGCGGCGCGTAGCAGGGAGCGGCGGTAGCGGGCGGGGTCGGCGGTGCCGACGATGAACCCCACGGGGTGCGCGTTCCTGGCGGTGGGGTCTGCCGTGGCGTCCGTGTCGTGGCGCAGGGCGATCAGGTTGGTGGGTTCGTGCAGGTAGGGGTCGGTCCACAGGGCGGTGAACAGTTCACGGTCCGGGAAGTAGGGGGCGGCGCTGCTGCCGAAGTAGCCGGTGTCGTGGGCGAGGCGGCCGAGCAGGTCCCGGTCGGCGGGTGTGGCGGGGCGGACGCTGAGGGTGGGGGGCAGGGTGTGTTCCTCCGATGGGGGTCAGTGTAGAGCGGTGGGAAACTCCATCCAAAGTTATTTGGATGTATATGATAGAGGCAACCCTCCGTCATCACACACCAGTTCATCCCCCTGCACTCTCGTTCCCGCACCCTGGTTTTTCACGTCTCAGCGCCCTTTATGTAGGTTATTTCACGCTTTTCCGGGGGCCTGACATGTGCCTGATACGTCGCGGCGACCCTCGGGCGTGATGAATGCTCGTGCTTCCCTGTCAACCGTGGTGTTTCTGAGCCTGGGCATGTGCTTCAGCGTGGGGGAGGGCCTGTCGATTGCCGGTCAGGTGAGGAACCCAGAAGCTGCCGCGCAGGTCGGGCCGTCGCAGGTGCGGGTGCTGCTCACGAACCTCGGGCAGGGATTCCTCGTCGGGATCGGCACGCTGGACGGCACGCGCTTCAGCCTGCGCGTCCCCGATTCGTTCAGGCCGCCCGTCACGCCCCTGAGCGTCTGCCCCGGCGTGAGCGTCACGCCTGCCGCGCCCCGCACGTACACCGCCGAAACACTCCTGATCTACCACCAGGGCCGTAACGCGGCGGCCACGCTCATCCAGGCAGACGACCCGACCGACCCGACCCGGCGCGGCCAGTGGGTGTTCAGTGACCGGGCCGCCACCCTCAGGGGCCGCTGCACCGGCCTGAACACCCACTACGACCTGAAACTCACCCAGGGCTGGAACGCCGTAACCACCGTCACCCGCAGCGGACGATTCGAGATTACCAACGCCACGACCAACCTCCCGTACTGGGTGCAACCCGTCCTCACCCGCGAGGCCCGCACGACCTTCCCCACACTCTTCAGCGGCGCGCGCACCGCCTTCTGAACCCAGCAGAGCAGGTTACGGCAGCGGGCGTACGCTCCGGCGGGAGCATATGCCTGCTGCCTGACGCTCAGGCAAGCCGGAAAAGCAGACGGTATGACACGGCCCTGCATGCGGGAGCTGTGGGCGGGGCCGGAAGCTGGTGGGATACCCCGACTGCCTATTACTATCATTTACATGCAAATACACATAATCATCCATTTCCACAACCCATCAAAAAAAACGTGCCGTACACTACGCCTCATGACCCGCCCACCCCCCACCGGCGTCCTCGACCAGCTCCGCGCCCTCTCCCACGAACTGCGCTTCGAGATCATCCGCCACCTCGCGCAGGGCGAACGCTGCGTGTGCGACCTCGAAACGCTGCTGGACCTCCCACAGTCCAGAATCTCCTACCACCTCGGCATCCTGCGCGACACGCAACTCGTCACCGCCGAGCAACGCGGCAAGAACATGTACTACACGCTGCAACTCGCGCCGGTCTTCGCGCTGGGCGGCAACCTCCTCACCGAACTGTTTCCGCAGACGCCCGGCGGACCGTCACCCGCGCAGACGCATCAAAAGAAATCGGTATGCTAGGCCGCGTGACCCGCGTCCTGATCCTCTGCACCCACAACAGCGCCCGCTCCCAGATGGCCGAAGCCCTCACCCGCGCCGCCGCCGCCGAACTCGGCGTTCCACTCGACGTGCACTCGGCCGGGACCGAAGCCACCCGCGTCAAGGCGGACGCCGTGACCGTCATGACCGAACTGGGCCTGGACCTCAGCGCGCACCACAGCAAGACGCTGTTCGACGTGCCCGACCCGCAGAACTTCGAGTACGTCATCACCGTCTGCGACAGCGCCGCCGAGGCCTGCCCGGTGTACCCCGGCCGCACCCGGCGCCGCCACTACCCGTTCGTGGACCCGTCCGGCGGCAGCCTGGAACGCTGGCGGGCCGTGCGTGACCAGCTAAGCACCCGCATGCGCGCGTTCGTGCAGGCCCTGCGTGACGGGCAGGACGCGCCGCCCAGCTACGACCACAGTCCCGCCGTCGAAGTGGCCTGAGCGTGCCGAGCACCTGCATACAGGGAGCCTGCACGTGCTGAGCGCCGCCCTGATCTTCGTGTTCACGTTGACGCTGGTGATCTGGCAACCCCGGTTCCGCTGGCAGCCCGGCGGGCTGGGCATCGGCTGGAGCGCCGCGCTGGGCGCCCTGCTGGCCCTGCTGAGCGGCGTCGTCACCCTGGCCGACGTGCCCACCGTCTGGCAGGTCGTGTGGAACGCCACGGTCACCTTCGTCGCGCTGATCATCATCAGCCTGCTGCTCGACGAGGCCGGATTCTTCCGCTGGGCGTCCCTGCACGTCGCCCGCTGGAGCGGCGGCAGCGGCCGGCGGCTGTTCACGCTGGTGATCCTGCTCGGCGCGGCCGTCAGCGCCCTGTTCGCCAACGACGGCGCCGCCCTGATCCTCACGCCGATCGTGCTGGCCATGCTGAGCGCACTGAACCTGCGGCCCGCCACAACCCTGGCGTTCGTCCTGGCGACCGGATTCATCGCCGACAGCGCCAGCCTGCCGCTGGTGATCAGCAACCTCGTGAACATCGTCAGCGCCGACTTCTTCAACCTGAGTTTCGCGCAGTACGCGGGCGTGATGATTCCCGTGAACCTCGCCGCGATCGCCGCGAGCCTGGGCACGCTGACCCTGATGTTCCGCCGCGACCTGCCCCGCACGCTGAACACCGCCCAGCTGGACGCCCCGGCCAGCGCGATCCGCGACCCGCGCGTGTTCCGGGTCGGGTGGGGCGTGCTGGGCCTGCTGCTCGCCGGGTACTTCGCGGCCGGGCCGCTGGGCGTGCCGGTCAGCGCGGTCGCCGTGACCGGCGCGGCCGTCCTGTACGCCGCCGCGGCGCGCGGGCAGGTCATCTCGACCCGCGCGGTCCTGCGGGGCGCGCCGTGGCAGATCGTGGTGTTCTCGCTGGGCATGTACCTCGTCGTGTACGGCCTGCGGAACGCCGGACTGACCGACCTGCTGGGCACGCTCCTGGGACGCATCGCGCAGGGAGGCCTGTGGAGCGCCACGCTCGGCACGGGCTTCGTCATGGCGGCCCTGTCGAGCGTCATGAACAACCTGCCCAGCGTCCTGATCGGCGCGATCGCCATCGACGACAGCGCCGCGCGGGGCGTGGTGCGCGAGGGCATGATCTACGCGAACGTCGTCGGGAACGACCTGGGGCCCAAGATCACACCCATCGGGTCGCTCGCCACGCTGCTGTGGCTGCACGTCCTGGCACGCAGCGGCGTCCGGATCGGCTGGGGGCAGTACTTCCGGGTGGGAATCGTCCTGACCGTCCCGGTCCTGCTGGTCACGCTCACGGCCCTCGCACTCCGCCTGCAACTGGGATAGGGCCGCGCCTGCCCGCATTCCGTATGCGGGCGGGCGCGGCCGTCCATCGCCGTCAGTCCTCAGTTCAGTTCAGTCGTCCGTGCGGAAGGCGTACACGGTCCGCGAGTACCAGGCCTGCCCCGGATCGAGGCGGGTGCTGGGAAAGTCCGGGCGGTTCGGGCTGTCCGGGTAGTGCTGCGGTTCGAGGCACAGGGCGGCGTGCGCGGCGTACGTGACGTTCCCGCGCCCCTGCACGCGGCCGTCCAGGGCGTTGCCGGTGTAGAACTGCACGCCGGGTTCGGTGGTCTGCACGTCCATCACCCGGCCCGACGGGGCGTGCCGGACGGTCGCGGCCAGCCGGAGTTGCCCGGCCGGGCCGTTCAGCACGAAGTTATGGTCGAACCCGCCGCAGCGTTCCGTCTGCGGGTGCGGCGCGGCGAGCGCATCGGCCAGCACCCGCGCCTCTCGCAGGTCGAAGGGCGTGCCCTGCACCGGGGCGTGCGCGGATTCGGGCAGCAGGTGCGCGTCCACGGGCGTGAACTGCGCGGCCGTGATCCGGACCTCGTGGTCCAGCACCGGGCATGACGGGTCGCCGCTGAGGTTCCAGTACGAGTGGTGCGTGAGGTTCACGACGGTCGGGGCGTCCGTGACCGCGTGGTAGTCGATCTGCACGGCCCGGTCGGGGCGCAGGGTGTAGCGCACGCTGACGTTCAGGTTGCCGGGGAAACCTTCCTCACCGTCGGGGCTCAGACGGGTGAACAGCACGGTCGGGCCGTCCTCGCCCACACTGCCCTGCGCGTCCCAGAGGCGGCGGTCGAAGCCGTCCGGGCCGCCGTGCAGGGTGGTGTGCGGCTCGACCAGCGGGAGCTGCACCTCGCGGCCGTCGAGCGGGAAGCGGCCCCCGGCGATGCGGTTGGCGTACCGGCCGATGGTCGCTCCGAAGTACGGGGTGCGGGCGCGGTCCAGGTACGCGCGCGGGTCGTCGTGGCCCAGTGTCACGTCGGCCAGTACGCCGCTGCGGTCCGGGACGCGCAGGGACACCAGGGTCGCGCCGAGGTTCGACAGCCGCGCCTCGGTGCCGTCCGGGAGGGTCAGCGTGAACAGGAGCGCGCCGGGCAGGCCGTCCCAGTCGCGCGTGTCGAGCGTCCCGACGGGCGGCGGCGTGACGGGCAGGGGGGAGTGGCCGGTCACGCGCGACCGGCCGGGCAGGAACGGGGAGGGGTGAACACCGTGAACATGCCGTCATGATAGGTCAGCGTCCCGCCGGCGCGCCCCGCGAACGTGAGCTGCGAACGTGAGCCGTGAACGTGAGCCGTGAACGTGACCCCTGGCACACTCCGGGGCAAAGGCGCATACTCCGCGCAGTCATGCGACCCGCTGCCCGGCCCCCCCACCCGCTGCTCACGCGCGCGTCCGACTGGCTGCTGCGCCAGGACGCGCAGCCGCCCGCGCCGGAAGGGTACTACGAGACGCCCCCGCCCGCGCAGACGCACAAGCACGCGTGGTGGCAGGTGATGTGCCTGACCGGCGTGGATTACTTCAGCACGCTGGGGTACCAGCCGGGCATCGCGGCGCTGGCGGCCGGGGCGCTGTCACCCGTGGCGACGCTGGTGCTGGTGCTCGTCACGCTGTTCGGGGCGCTGCCCATGTACCGGCGCGTGGCGCAGGAAAGTCCGCACGGGGACGGGTCGATCTCGATGCTCGAGCGGCTCCTCACGTACTGGCCCAGCAAGTTCCTGGTGCTGACCCTGATCGGGTTCGTCGCCACGGGCTTCATCATCACCATCACGCTGTCCGCCGCGGACGCCGCCGCGCACCTGATCGAGAACCCGTTCCTGAAACCGGCGTTGCAGGGGCATCAGGTGGGCGTGACGCTGCTGCTGCTGACCCTGCTGGGCAGCGTGTTCCTCAAGGGGTTCAAGGAGGCCATCGGGATCGCGGTGGTGCTGGTCACGGCGTACCTGACGCTCAGTCTGCTGGTCATCGCGCGCGGCGCGCAACTGATCGCCGCGCAGCCCGAACTGCTCGGGAACTGGCTGTCGGCGCTGACGCACGGGTACGCCACGCCGCTCGCCGTGATCGGCGCGGCGCTGCTGGTCTTCCCGAAACTGGCGCTGGGCCTGTCGGGCTTCGAGACGGGCGTGGTCGTCATGCCGCTGATCCGCGGGGACGCCAGCGACACCGAGGCGCACCCGGCCGGACGCATCCGCAACGGGCAGAAGCTGCTCACGACCGCCGCGCTGCTCATGAGTGCGTTTCTGCTCAGCAGCAGTGTCGTGACGACGCTGCTGATCCCGGCCGCGGAGTTCCAGCCGGGCGGCGAGGCGAACGGGCGGGCGCTGGCGTACCTGGCGCACGAGCACCTGGGGAACCTGATCGGCACGGCGTACGACCTGAGCACCACCGGCATCCTGTGGTTCGCGGGGGCGTCCGCGATGGCGGGGCTGCTGAACATCGTGCCGCGTTACCTGCCCCGCTACGGCATGGCGCCCGAGTGGAGCCGCGCGCACCGCCCGCTGGTCCTGATCTTCCTGCTGATCTCGTTCGCGGTCACGGCGGCGTTCCGCGCGAACGTGGACGCCCAGGCCGCCGCGTACGCCACGGGCGTGCTGGCCATGATGACCAGCGCCGCCGTCGCCGTCACCCTGACCGCCCGCCGTCGCGGGCACCGCAGGGAACTGCGGATGTTCGCGGTGATCAGCGCCATCTTCATCTACACGCTGGGCGTCACGATCGTCAGCAACCCGCAGGGCCTGCTGATCGCGCTGCTGTTCATCCTGCTGGTGCTGGTCGTGGGCGTCACGTCCCGCGTGAACCGCTCGTTCGAACTGCGGGTCAGTCAGGTGCAACTGGACGACACGGCCGTGGAATTGCTGCGCGCCTACCCGATCCGGCCGCTGCGGCTCGTGTCTCACCATCCGGGCCGCTCGGCGCAGGACGAGTACCACCGGCAGGAACTGCGCGTGCGGCAGATGGTGCACCTGCCCGACGAGCAACCCTTCCTGTTCCTGGAAGTGGAACTGGACGACGCCAGCGAGTTCACGGACGTGGTCGAGGTGCGCGGCCTGCACGTCGGCCCGTACGGCGTGCTGCGCGCGCGGGGGTCCAGCGTGCCGAACACCATTGCGGCCGTGATGCTGCACCTGCGCGGGCGGGGCGCGCCGCCGCAGGTGTACATGCGCTGGACCGAGGAAAGCCCGCTGCAACTCGCGCTGGATTTCGTGATCGGCGGGCGCGGAGACGTGCCGCCCCTGACCCGCGAGATCCTGCGCCGCGCCGAACCGGACCGCGACCGCCGTCCCATCGTGCACGTCGGCGGCTGAGCCGGAGCCACGCGGGGGCCCTCATACGGACTCCGATGGAATGGTTTGCAAAAACCGTTCCATCCGAGCGGACGCGAGCAGGAGAGAAACGGGTTCCGGGCGTGGAGTTGGCAACCCGGCGTTCTTCCGGGTTGTTAACGAAACAGACGGAATCCGTTTCAGGAGGTGCTGAGCGGGCGCTCCGGGTGCTGCGCAGGTAACGGCCCGTCCAGCAGGGCCGGGTCGTCCAGCAGGGCCTGCACCCGCGCGAAGTACTGCGCGACGTGCAGGCCGTCCATCAGGGCGTGGTTCACCTGCACGGACAGCGGCATCTGAGTGCGGCCCCCCTGCTGCACGAACTTCCCGGTCGTCAGGCGCGGAATCGAGTCGGGCGGCGACAGGTGCTGCGGATGCTGGATGGACGTGAAGTGCAGCCACGGCAGGCTCGACAGGTACAGCAGGTCGTCCTGCCCCGGCGTGATCGCCACGCTGGGCCGAGCAGCACTGTCGTTCAGGGCTTCCCGTGCGCCACGTAGGAACTCCGGGCCGCTGCGGTGGTACGGCAACGCGCAGAAATGGAACAGGTCACCGTCCGGATCGGCGTCCGTGACGGACGGGTGCACCACGTCATGCTCGACCACCTGATCGCCCCGGATACGCCACCGCATTGGCGTGAACTCGTTCGCCGCGCGGGCCAGCACGTACGTCGAGGCGACCATGAACGACACCTGCCGCTCGCGCACCAGGGCGCGCAGGGCCGTCACGTCCACGGTGGCCGTCACGTTGAAGTCCGGCTGGGTGTACCCGCGGAACAGGTCGAAGAGGGGACGGCGGGGCCAGTCGTTCAGGTCCAGAATGCGCACGCCCCGGAGGGTAGCGCACCCGCCGGGCGCAGGCACCACCGGCCCGGGGCGGGTCAGAAGAATTCGACCTCGGCGGCCACGTCGTCGTCCTGCACGGCCACGTACCGGCGGGTGGTGTCCACCGAGGCGTGCCCCAGGAACAGGCCCACGCGCGTGAAATCACGCGTGGCGGTGTACAGGCGCGTGCCGGAGTGCTTGCGGGCCGCGTGGAAGCCGCGCCACGCCTCGCCGTGCCCGGCGGCGCGGAACGCCTTGCGCATGCGGTACGTGGCCTGCGCGTACTTCCAGTCGAACAGGCGCCCGCCGTCGTCCACGGGCGGCAGGGTGTCCAGGGCGCTGCGGACCCGGCGGCCCAGCGGCACGCGCCGGACCTTGCTGCCCTTGCCGCGCACGGTCAGGCTGGCGCCGTGCAGGTCGGCGCGGCGGACGTCGAGTGCCTCGCTGACGCGCAGGCCGGCGTGCGCGCACAGCAGCAGCAGCGCCGCGAGGCGCGCGTCGCAGTGCGGGAGCACGGCGTCGATCTCGTGCATGTACGGCGGGTTCTTCACGATGCCCGGCGTGGGGTCCGGCGCGACATGCGCGTCCTGGAAGGGGTGCGCGTCGGTCGCGCCGGCCCACGACAGCGCGCGGTACAGGGCGCGCGCCCCGGCGACGTACCCGGCGGCGGTCGCGGCGGACAGGTGGCCGCTGCGGCCCCGGCCGAGGCTGGGGCGCGTCTGGAGGTGCGCGACGTACCGCCCGCCGTCGCGGCGGCCCGGGCGCAGGAGTTGCACGCCGCTGTCCTGCGCCCAGCGCACGAAGTCCCGGACGGCCAGCGCGTACGCTTCGAGGGTGCGGCGGCTGGTGCGTGCGCCCTTGCGGCTGGCGCTGGTCATGTAGGCGTGCGTGACCATGATCAGCATGTCGTCGTCGTAGGTGCTGGCCGCCTCGACCGCCCGGACCCGCAGGGCGCGGTCGTCGAGGCCCGCGATGGTGACGGCGTTACGCAGTTGTACCAGCGTCATGCGTGACCGCCGGGAGCGGGCGGGGTCCGGGACGGGTCGGGGGTCGGGGTGTTCACTGCGGGTCAGTGTAGCGGCGCACGGGGGCATGTTTCAAACCAAGTGCCATTAGTGTGAAAACGCCGCCGCGAATTCCCAGGTGAATTCCCCCTCCGGAATCCGCCGCGCACCCTTCACGGCCCTCCCGTGAGGTTAGCGTGAAAAGCGCGTGCTGGACGCAGGTTTCCGCTCCTGCATGCAGTCGGGGGCCGGAACGTCTATGCTCTGGCGGATGCACGGTGAGCAGATGCGGGAACGGGCGGCAGTCGACGGGCGTGAAGCGCCGGTCCGGTCGGGACGGGCGGCCGTCAGAGGACGGGCGTGACGCCCCTGCCGCCCCCGCTGGGGCACTGGGCAGCCGGAACGCCGCTGGAACCGGCGGGACGGTGGTCGTGGCGTGAGCCGCCGGCGGCATGGTTGACGCTGCTGGCGACCGGTGGGCGGGGCGTGCCGCAGCGGGCCGCGATCCTGCATGACCTGGGGTGGGCGGCGCTGCTGGCCGGGAACGTCGCGGCGGCCGCCGGGCAGTTCGAGGAGGGCATGGGGCTGGTGCGGGCGCAGCGTTCGGCGCGGCCGTGGCGGGGCGCGCTGCTGGTGGGACTGGCGACCGTGGACCGCGTGCAGGGGGCGTTCGAGGCGTCCCTGAGTCGCGCGCGGGAGGCGCTGGGCGGGCAGGTGGGTGCGGGCGTGGCGTTCGGGGCGCACCTGACGCTGGCGACCACGACGCGCGTGATGGGGGACCCGCTGGTGTCGGTCCGGCATCATTACGCGGCGCTGCGGTACGCGCCGTCACCGGAGGCGGCGGCGGACGTGCAGGCACTGCTGGACCTGGTGCATCCGGGGTCCGGGCGGCCGGACGAGGCGCTGCTGTCGCAGGGCGTGCAGCTCAGGCTGGCGCTGCAGGACGCCGAGTCGGTGCTGCGCTCCGGGTTGCGGGTGGGGTTGCTGCCGGACGCATCAGGGTTTCCGTTCGAGGTACTGGACGAGTCCCGCAGTGTGCCCCGGGTGCGCGCGGCGCTGGGCTGGCCGGAACCGCCGGGCACGCCAGGCGCGGCGCGACTCGTCACGCGCGGGCGGCTGGGTGTGCAGCGCGGGCTGACGTTCGTGCCGATGCGCGGTGAGGGCCGCAGCCTGGCGGTCCTGGCGTACCTGATCGAGCGGGGCGGCGCGCCGTGGCCGGTGGTGGCGGACGCGGTGCTCGGGGAGGGCACGCAGAAGGCGCTGTACGGTCAGGTACGGTATCACCTGTCACGCCTGCGGAGTCTGCTGGGCGACGCGGACGCGGTGCGGTTGCGCGGCGGGCGGTTGTCACTGGGGCCGCAGTGGGTGTGGTCGACGGACCTGCGCGGCGGGTCGGGGCCGTGCCTGCTGGACGGCCCACTGGACTGGCTGGAGATGGATGCGGATTAATCAGCGGGCGAGCTGCGTGATCCACTCGCCGTAGAGGTCCGTGAACGGGTCGGGGCCGGGGCCGTCCAGGTCGGTGGTGACGGTCCAGGCGGGGTCGAGGGTGACGGTGCGCTGCCGGGTGACGGTCAGGGTGTCGGTGCCGATCAGGTCGTGCAGGTCGTTCAGCGCGGCGCGGATGCGGGCAGGGCCGCGGGCGTCCCCGGCGGGCAGGTCGAGCAGCGCCCGGGCGAGCGTGTCGAGCGTGGCGGGGCCCTCATGGCAGAGGTACGCGGCGGTGGCGAGGGCCAGGGGGCGCGCGGCGGGCAGGGGGCGGCCGCACAGGAACGCGGTGGGGGCGCCGCGCGCGACGACGTGCAGCGCGGACGGTTGCCGCGCCGCGGGTTCCGGGAGGGGCAGTCCGGCGGCCCGGCCCCAGGCGTACAGGTCGGTCAGGACGGGCGCCTCGTCGAGCAGGACGTAGGGTTCGTTCGCGTCGGTGGCGGCCTGGAGGGTCTGGCGGGCCGCGTCGGTCCGTCCGGCGCGCAGGTCCTGCTGGGCGAGGTGCAGGCGGGCACGCCAGGCGTCGTAGGGCGCGGTGAGCGGCGCGAGGCGCTGCAGGGTGTCCCGGGCAGCCCCGGACTCCGGACCGCTGAGGTCGATCATGGCCAGGTAGAGGGCCTCGGTATCGTGGGCAGTGCCGTCTCCGGCGAGATTCAGGGCCCGCTGCTGGGCGTCCCTGGCAGCCGCGACCTGTCCGTCGAGACGCAGGGTGGTGGCCAGCACGTTCCAGGCGTACACGCCGGCGCGGTCGTCCCCGGCAAGTCGGGTGGCCCGCCGGGCGCGGCCGAGGGCGAGGTCGAACTGGCCGCAGGCGCGGGCGTGCAGTGCCAGGGCGCAGCGGAAGAGGTGACCGCGCCAGCGCAGGCCCTCGTGCCGGGCGCCGCGCGTCAGGGCGTGCCCTTCGTGCAGCGCGTCGAGGGCGTGATCGAGGTGCCCGCGGCGCAGGTACGTCCAGCCGAGGTTGTAGAGGGTCGCGGCGCGGTCCTCGGGGTCGGTGGCGTGCGCGAGCGCCTGATGGTACAGCCGGAAGCCTTCCTCGAAACGCTGGTCGCGCATCAGCATGACGGCCCAGTCGATGTACGCCGCGCCGCGCAGGGTCGGCCGGTCCGTCTCGGCGATGTGGGCGGCCTGTTCGATCCCGGCGTACGCCTCGTCCACGCGGCCCAGGTGGTGCAGGGCGTACGCCCGCTGCCGGGCGTGATGGAACGCGTCGGTGGTCGGCCGGGCATCCAGGAAGTCCAGTGCCTCCTGGTACTGCCCGGCGATGAGCAGCGCGTGCGCGTCGAGGTACTGCTGCAAGTCACTCATGATCGGAGCATCATGCCGCTTTTCAGGGCCGCCCGCACCCTGTCTCCCCTGCCCGTGCGGGCGGCAGGGTCACGCGGCGCAGCAGGACTGATACGGACTGCCGTTTGTTTCGTCAACAGATCGGAACACCACTGGACTGTCAACTCCACGTCCGGCGGCCGCCTCCTCTCCTACTCGCATCCGGTCGGACCCGGCGGCTTCATAAGCCATTCAATCGGAGTCCGTATGAGCCGCTGTGGGCTGGGTGGGGGCGGCGCCGGGCCGGGGTGTCACGCTGCCGTCGTCGCGGGCGTGGGCGTGGGTGGTCAGGGCCAGCAGGGTCAGTGCGAGCAGGGTCAGGGTGATGCGCGGGGGGTGCATGCGGGCCTCCGTGCGGGCCTGCCGGGTGAATGAACCGGCGGGCCGCAGTTGCATGCGCCTCATACGGATTCCGTTTGTTTCGCCGACAATCCGGAACTTCACCGGATTGCCGGCTCCACGTCCGGAACCCGTTAATCTCCTTCTCGCATCCGCTCGGATTGAACGGGCTTTGCAGCCCATTCAATCGGAGTCCGTATCAGGCCTGGAAACCCGCCCGGACGCCGTGACGACCAGCCGGTGTGGACTTGCAATAACTTCCAGATTTCGTGGCGGGCACCCTACCTTCAGGGAGTGACAGCCGCATGATTCACCCCAGCTCTCCCCCACCCACCGCCACTGAGGTGACCAGCACCGCCCCCGACCGCCCGGCCGCCCTCGACGCGCTCCTGACCACCGCGCTGCACACCCTCGCCCAGCAGACCGCTCCGGCCGACCCGACCCTGGCCGCCCGCATCCCCACCCACCTGCTGCAGGTCACGCGCGTCCTGCACGACGCGCCCGGCCCGGACGGGCACACCATCCGCGCGCAGGTGGCACTCCCGTACGGCGTGCTCGAACGCGCCGCCCTGCACACCCGCCCGGACCTCACGCTCACGCCCCTGCACCTCAGCGGCACGCCCGGCGCCGCCCGGCAGGCACTCGGACGCGCCCTGACCGACATCGGGTTCACGGTCACGTCCCTCCCGCACCCCGGCGCGCCCACCCTGCGCTGCGAAGGCTCAGCGCAGGCCCGCAACGCGCCCGGCGACACCACCTGCGTCGCCGCCGCGCACCTTCACCTCACCCTGAACGGACAGCCGGTCGTGACCCGCACCGCCGCCGGCAGCGGCCCGACCCCGCAGGCCGCCGCCAGCGCCGCCCTGACGCACGCCGCGAACCTCTGCGCGCACCCGCTCGTCCTGACCCTCCTGGAGACCCCGTGACCTACCTCACCCTGCCCCTCACCGACCTGCCCGGCATCCCGGACGGCACCCTGGTCCTCCTGACCGGCACCTACGCCCGCAGCGTCACCGGCGCCACGCTCCGCGACGGGAACGCCATCATCGAACTGTCCGGCGAGCCGTTCGACTGGAGTCCCCGGCACGACACCCGCCTGGACATCTGGGGACAGATCTGGAACGGCCCGGCGCCCCGCCTGATCGTCCACAACGCCCGCCTGCCCGGCGACGTCCGGCGCCACCCGCACACCTCCCCGACCGTGCCCGCCGGAACGACCCTAACCGTCACGGCCCGCGTGCAACGGGTCGGCGCGGACCTGCTGGCCGTCACCCCCGACCGGCACACGTACCTGCTGCGCGGCCACGACCTGCCCGACGGCTACCACCACCTGACCGGCACCCTGATCAACGAAACGCCGCCCCTCATGCACGTCACCAGCCACCACGACCTGAGCCGCGCCATGCTCCCCCCCACCGAGGTTCCCCATGATTAAACGCCCGCTGCTCCTGACCCTGCTCCTGCTCACCGCCTGTCAACAGCTGTCCGGCCCGCCCACGCCGGACTTCGACGTGCAGGCCCCCGCGCCCATCCGCGTGTGGCCCGGCGCGGACTCGACCGTGACGCTCCGCCTCGCCCGGACTGGCGGGCATGTGGCGCCCATCACGCTGACCGTCCAGAGCCCCCTGCCGGGCCTGAGCGCGTCGGTCACGAGCGCCGGGGAACAGGTGGAGGTCCACCTGCAGGCCAGAGGAGACCTTCCGCTGCAGGGGTACGTGCCGGTCGCGCTGACCGTCTCGGACGGCACCCTGACCCGCAACGTGCGCCTGCCGGTGGAGGTGGGCGACGTGATCGACCGGGAGCAGCGTCGCCTGAATGATCTGCGCCGCAGCGCCCACCTGCCCGGCGTGCCGTTCGACGTGCCGGGCAGCATGAACTGCTGGCTGCATGGCCGGTACGCGGTGCACAACAACGCCCGTGGCCACACCGAGGATCTATCCCTCCCGCACGCAACCCCTGAGGGCCGGGCCTGCGCGGAGCAGAGCAATGTGATGTGGTACGCGCCGACCCTGGACGAACTGCGCCGCAACACGGACCTGGTCGATGTTCTCATCGGCGCGCCCTTTCACGCCATGGGCATGCTGGACCGCGACCTGCGCGGCAGCGCCGTCGGCCTGTACGTCCACACCACGCCGCTGCCCGGCGGTTACTTCCCAGCGGGCGGCGCCGTCACGGTCAGCGACCGCCCCGGCAACAGTGCCCAGACCGTCCAGTACCCTGGCGACGGCGCCGTGACGGACCTGCTGAGTTATGGCGGTGGAGAGTGGCCGGACCCCCTGACGCCCTGCGCAGGATTCATCGGTACGACGGGCCTGCCCCTGTTCGTGATGACCATACCGGACACCGAGACCACGGCGACCCTCCCGAGCGTGCAGGTGGACGGCAAGGCCGTTCCAGCCTGCGCCTACGGCAGCGCCCAGTACGTGAACACCACCGATCCGCCCGGGAACTACACGGGCGGTCCGGTCAGCGCTCAGGAGATAGGGAGGCGTATCCTGAAAGGGCAGGGCGCCGTGATCGTGATCCCGCGCACGCCCCTCCCGGCGGGGTCCACCGTGCAGGCGGCCGTGACCGTGAATGGACAATTGCATGCGTGGAGCTTCACCACAGCGCAGCAGGGCAGCCTCCGCCCGCAGCATCTCCACCGCGAGCGCAGGCTGGACGGGGCAGAGCAGGAGTAAAACAGACCCCCGGTGGAGCCAGTACCGGCAGGCCATCGACACCGCCCGCGCCAACGGCACCAGGGTCTACGCCATCGGCCTTGACGCCCAGAACAACCTCGACTTCAGCGCCCTCGAAGACATCGCCGCCGCCACCGGCGGTCTGTTCCAGAAAGCCAACGACGACGCCGCACTCGACGGCTTCTTCGACCGCATGTACAACGCCTTCCGCGCGCAGGGCTGCGTGGAACTCGTGTTCACGCAGAAACCCGCCGCAGGCACCGAAGTCACCGGCACCCTGAACATCGTCATCAGCGCCGCCGACCGCAAACCCGCCACGGTCGAAGTGCCGTTCGCCTTCACCGTCCGCTGACCCCCACCTGAACCCCCGTGCCGGCCGCCACCGCAGGAGCGACCGGCACGCCCCCATTCCCGGCAAGGAAAGAACTGCCGGGTGCCGGTTCACCGGACCTCGCGTGAATGGGTGTCAGCGCGAGGACAGCGGGATGGGGGGAGTGGCGCCCCTCCTCGTAGAAAGCC
This sequence comes from Deinococcus seoulensis, assembly GCF_014648115.1. Taxonomy (NCBI): domain Bacteria; kingdom Thermotogati; phylum Deinococcota; class Deinococci; order Deinococcales; family Deinococcaceae; genus Deinococcus; species Deinococcus seoulensis. The sequence continues at coordinate 21,236 of NZ_BMQM01000030.1, read as the reverse complement.
TGGAGGGTGAGGCTCTGAGCGCCTTTGCCATTCCTTCAGTCGTGCCGTGTATGGGAGCGCCACTGTTGCCTGTCGTTGCTGGGAGATGAGCTGGGTGCTCGCCCAACCTGGGCAGCGAGACGGACCCGGACACGTTAGCCTGCGGCATGAAGCCTTTCCGGTTGCTTGGTGGGTTGCTGGTGTCCCTTGTGCTGTCCACGGGTGCGGCGCAGACGGTGGCGGACGTGCAGAAGTTGCCGCTGGTGCATGATCCGCTGGCCAAGACGCCCAGAGCGGCACTGAGCGCCGCTGATCAGCAGGCCGTGACCACCCTGGCCCGCACGCTGAACGCCCGGCCCGAAGTGCAGGACCTGAAGCGGAAGTGGCCGTACAGTCAGGGGGTCAGCCTGAAAACGGTGTTGTTCACGATCTCTGCACCGTTCCGGTCGGGCACGCCGGAACGCCTGACGGTGTTCAGTGTCTCGGAGGCCGAGCCGCCCGTGCTGCTGTTCGTCCTGAGCGGCGCGAAGGGCCTGACGGCCGATCTCGTGGAGCCAGCGATTGATACTGATGCCGAATCCTGCTGGGTCGGTCAGGGTTATTCGTTGCGCGATGTGGATCAGAACGGCCTGCGTGAAGTGGCGTTCACTCTTGATTGCACGCCTGGGGAAATGATGCTCACCGATCTGTACCTCTTCCGCTATGGTCCGGGGAGATGGGTTTTCTGGCAGGCTTTCCCGGTCAGTTCGTCGTACGGCGGCGGGTGGGAAGGTCACGAGGAGTCCATCAAGATCCATGTCCGGAAAGGCCCGTCGCCTCAGTTTTACGGTCTGCTGGACCGGCAGAAGTGGGCTGGTCCTCCCGAATTCGTTTCCAGAACTGAACCGACCAGGACGGTGGGGGTCATCAAATACGCGCCCGGCAGTGCGGATACGACGTGGCGGGTGCGTCACCTGTTCTAGAGCAGGTGCGCCAGTGACGACATTCACGGATTGACTGGCGGGTGGTGCGGGGGTGGGAGCATCTGGCCGGGTGTGCCGCTGCTGCGTCCGGCATCACGTGTTAGCGTTTTCGCATCTGACGGGCCTTCAGTGACTGTTCTCAACACGTCGGTGCGTGATTTCGCATTCTGGCTGTCGTTGGGAATGCGGCGCGCGTGGTTGCAGTGGACCTGATCCGGGCACTTGCGTCTGCTGGGCGGATGGTTCTGCCTGGGCTGCCGCCTGCATCTGCGCGTGCCGTTGTCGATCACCGGGAGCACGTCTGAAGGGGAAACATGAATGAAGTGGATGTCATCAGGTCTTTGTATGATTCGGTCAAATCGGGCAGACTTCATGGTCTGGCCAGTGAGGACGTCTACATCGACTATCACCCGAGCCTGAGCAGCATCTTTGCAGGCAGAGATGTTCAGAGGTTCAGCCTGCCATTACAGGGGTTCACCGTTCATCCAGATGTTGTCGGCAGGCTTTCGGATGGCGACTCTCTGTATGCGGTGGAGGCCAAGGGAAGTCATGATATCCTGAAGGGAATTGCTCAGGCGGAGGTGTATCAGTATGGTTTCCACGCGGTATTCTATGCGATTCCCAGATCTTCGCTCTCCCCTGTCGTGATCGAGCTCACCAGAAGGAAAAACATCGGCCTCATATGCGTGGATTCGGAGTGCGAGATGGTGCATCATCCAGTGTCCACGAATCCGGAGAAATCATACTCTGATAGGGTCAGACGTCAGTTCAATGCGGCGGTATCCGTGAAGTCTTCCAACAGTTTTCTGTACAATCTGCCCACGCATTATCTTTTCTGGGTATCCGTGATGGATTTTGGAGTTACGTACGGGCGGGTGTCCATGCAGAGTATGTATGCGGAATTCGGAAGTTCGGAGAGCGCAGGGTTTACCGGAGCGGCAGCCGGAGCGGTTCGCCTTGGCCTGATGCACAGGCAGGGGGACGAGTACACGCTGACCGAAATGGGATTTTCGGTGCAGATGGCATTGAAGGTGTCTATTGAGGACTGGCGGAATGTTCACGCTGCTCTCAGGCGGAAGCTTCTGATCGAAGTGTGGCCGCAGGCTGCGGGAATCCTGCGGATGCTCATGCTGCACGATGACAAATTGAATCTCCTGATCAATGGCATCAAGAGACTGCCGAAAAACGAACCGGTCAGTTACCTCGAAATCGTCAGGGAGTGCGACAGGTTGGATCACGATACTTCCATGATCTACTTCTTTAAACCCGAATCGAGCGGCTCTGTTCTGGGAGACGATTATCTGATCGACTGGGAGAAGGTTGACCTGAGCCATCTCAGGCCTTCGATCAACTATCAGACGAAAAGACTGATGCAGCATGCGGGATTTATACGAAAGTCGAATTTGAATGAGTCCATCTGGAACGTCTAGGCGTCCGTACCCAGGTGGAGGACGCGTTGGCGGCGACGTGGTGGGCCGTGACGTGATGGGCGGCTGAGCGGACGGGGTACGCCGGCGGGCTACCGGTCGGGCTGGGGGTCACCAGTTGTGCATGGAGTCCCGGAAGATCTGCGCGAGGTCGTCCGGGCCGGGCTGGCGGGGCGCGACGGCCAGCAGACGCTGCTGTTTCAGGGCGCCGTCGACCAGCGCGGGAATGTCGGTCTCGTCGTACCCGAGCGCGGCGACGCCGCTGGGGGCGCCCACGTCCCGCATCAGGTTCAGCAGGGCGTCTGGGAGGGCGTCCCGGTCGTCCGGGGCGTACGTCTGCCCGGTCAGGCAGGTCGCGGCGAACAGGTGCCGGGCGGGGTCCGCGTCGAACGTGAACCGGAACGCGGCGGGGGCGGTCACGATCACCGAGAAGCCGTGCGGAACGAACCGCTTCTCGCCGGGGTAGCCGGGGTGGCGGTAGGTGTGCCGCAGGCCCGCGATGGGGTACGCGCAGGCGTGCGGGATGTGCACGCCGGCCGAGCCGAAGCCCACGCCGGCCATGGTGGCGCTGAGCATCATGAACCCGCGCGCCTGCGTGTCCGGTTCGCCCCCGGTGCCGTGCACGGCGCGGCGCAGGTACTGCCCGCCGTAACGCAGGGCCTGCGCGGACCACAGGTCCGCGACCGGGTTGCTGCCCTGGTACGGGGGGCGGTCGTCGGGCGTGGCGGGGCGGTCGCGGGTGGTGTACGGGCGGCTGAGGTAACTCTCGGCGGCGTGGCAGACGACGTCCAGTCCGGCGGCGGCGGTCACGGCGGGCGGCGCGGTGCGGGTCAGGTCCGGGTCCACGATGGCCTGCGCGGGCCGCAGCGTGCGGTGGCTCAGGCCGGACTTGATGTTCAGGTGCGGCAGGTCCAGGATCGCCACGGTGGTCGCCTCTGACCCGCTGCCGGACGTGGTCGGGATGGCCAGCAGCGGCCGCAGCGGCGACGGGGGGCGCCGCCCGGCCCCGACCGGGACGTTCACGTAATCCATGATCTGCCCGCCGTGCGTGAACAGCAGGTTCGCGACCTTGGCGGTGTCGATGGCGCTGCCGCCCCCGATCGCCGCGAACGAGTCGGGGTTGGCGGCGCGGGCGGCCTGCACGGCGCGTTCCAGCGCCGCGAGGTCCGGTTCGGTGTCCACGTCCGTGAACTCGGTCAGGTGCAGTCCGGCGGCGCGCATGGCGGCCAAGACCGGGTCGGCGACGCCCAGGTGGCGAACGTGCGGGTCGATCACCACGAACACCCGCTGCGCGCCCAGTCGCCGCAGTTCCCACCCGGCGTCCAGCGCGGCGCCCTCCCCGAATTTCACGGGTGTGGCCTCGACCGTGAAGACCGTCTCGCGCTGCGTGTCTGTGGCGTGTGCGTCCTGCGTCATGTGCCCCTCCCGGCCCGGCAGGGCCGCGCCCAGCCGTGAGGCGGGCCGCGAACCCTGCGGTTCGTCGAATGTTCCCGGATGATCTGTGGCCGGAGTATGCCACACCCACCCGCGCCGCACCCGGCGCTGCGTCCGGCTGGGCATCCGGCTGGGCATCTGGGCGTGCGGGACGGCAAATACCCCTCTCCGGGCTGGGGCTGGAGAGGGATCGCGTGCAGGGGCCGTCCTGCGGGCTGTTTCAGCGGCCCAGCACTCAGCGGCCCAGTACGGCGGCCTGCGGGGGCGCGGGGTGCAGGACGCGGGGGGCGTTGGTGGCCAGCACGTAACTGCCCATGACGACCAGGAAGGCCGCGAAGCCGCGCCGCAGGGCGACGTTCGACACCCGGCCGTTCAGGCGTGAGCCGAGCAGGCTGCCGCCCACGCCGATCAGGCCGAAGGTCAGGATCAGCGGCCAGTGCAGTTGCTCGGCCGTGCCGGGCAGGCTGAGGTGCCGCGCGAACCCGGTGGCGCTGTTCATGGTGATGATGACCAGACTGGTGCCCACCGCGAGGTTCATGGGCAGGCCGCCCAGCAGCACCAGCGCCGGGATGATCAGGAACCCGCCGCCCACGCCGACCACGCCGGTCAGGACGCCCACGCCCAGGCCCTGCGCGGCCGTCATCAGCGGGGACTGCTCACCGGAAGGCTGTTCCCCGGAAGACTGGCCCCCGGAGGGTTGGTCCGTGCGGGTGGGGGGCGGGCGGAACATCAGCGTGGCCGAGAGCAGCATCACGGCGGCGAACAGCGTGAGTTGCGCCGCGCCGCTCAGGTGGGCGCTCAGGGCGGTACCCAGGGCCGTGCCGAGCATGCCGGGCAGGCCGAACAGCAGCACGCGGCGCACGTCGATGGCGCGGCGCAGCGCGTACGGCACGGCGCTGAACAGGCTGATCAGGCCCACGATGGCGAGGCTCTCCGTGACGGCCAGCTTCTCGGGTTCACCCGCGAGGTACACCAGGACGGGCACGGTCAGGATGCTGCCGCCCGAGCCGAGCAGGCCCAGCGACAGGCCGATCAGAACCGCGCCGATCAGGGCCATGCTCATGCGGGCGCCCGCAGCGGGCGGGTGGGGCGGGCGTTCACGGGTGCGGGCCGCTGGTCAGGGGACGGCCCTCGCGCATCCAGCCGGCGGTGCCGCCCACCAGGTTGTGAACGTCGCGGCCCTGCGCGGCCAGGAACGACGCGGCCTGCGCGCTGCGGCCCCCGCTCAGGCACACGATCACGGCCGGGCCGCTGATCTCGGCGTGCCGGGCGCTCAGTTCACTCAGGGGCAGGTTCAGCGCGCCGGGAATGTGGCCCTGCACGTACTCGTCGGGTTCGCGCACGTCGATCAGCTGCGCGCCGCGCCGCAGGGCGGGTTCCAGTTCGGCGGTGTAGAGGTCCTGGTAGGTCAGTCCGTGGTCGGTCATTGGGGGTCTCCTGAACAGGGGCGGGGGGGGCGGGTTGGCGGGTGACTTCAGGTGCGGACGGGCAGTCCGGCGGCCCGCCACGCGCCGATCCCGCCGCGCAGGTTGCGGCTGTCGATCCCGGCGTCCGCGAGGAGGCGCGCCGCCTGGGCGCTGCGGTTGCCGCTGGCGCACTGGCACACCACGGTCTTCCCGGCGGGCAGGTTCGACAGGCGGCCCGGCAGTTGATCGAGCGGGATGTGCAGGCTGCCCGGGATGTGCGCGGCGCGGCGTTCCCCGGCCGAGCGGACGTCCAGCAGCACGGCGCCCTGCCTGATCAGGGCCTGCGCCTCGGCGGGTGAGACGGATTCCGGACCGGCCGCGCCGGACAGCAGTTTCCTGATGAACTTGAACATGGGTCACTCCGCCCGTGCGTCACGGGAAAGGCCGGGAAGGTCGGGATCAGGCCGGTTGCGGTTCGGTGGGTTGCGGTTCGGTGGGCTGCTGGGCGGCCCGCCAGGCCTCGTAGCCTCCGGCGAGTTCGGTGACGTTCAGGCCCTGGGTGCGCAGGAAGCTGGCGGCGGCGGCGCTGCGGGCTCCGCCCTGGCAGTGCACGACGATCTCGCGGTCGCGGGGCAGGCGGTCCAGGCTCCAGGGCAGGCGTCCGGCGTGCAGTTGCACGCTGCCGGGAATGGCGCCCGCCTCGTGCTCGGTTCTGCCGCGCACGTCCAGGATCAGCGCGCCGCTGTGCCGGGGCAGTTCGCTGGCCGAGAAGGGCCGGGCGTCGGTGGTGGGCAGGCCGTCCACGCTGCGGATGAAGCCCGTGACGGTGTCCAGTCCGACCATCCACAGGCGGCGGCGCAGGGTGTCGGCGTGCGCGGCGTCGCGGGCGGTCAGCAGGTAGGGTTGCCCGTCGCGCAGCAGCCATCCGGCCCAGGTTTCCAGGGTGTTCCCGTCGGGGATGTTCACGCTGCCGGTCGGGGCGGCCTGCTGGTACTCGGCGCGGGGGCGGGTGTCGATCAGGGTGGTGCCGGTCTCCAGGGCGGCGCGGGCGGCGGTGGCGTTCACTTCGGGCAGCGGGGCGGGCGTGCCGAGCAGGGCGGGTCCGGCGCGGTTCTGGGTTTTCATGCGGCCGTAGTACAGCGGCGCGTCGGGCTGCCCGGCGAGCAGTTCGGCGGTGAAGGCGGCCTCGTCGCCGCTCTGCACCAGCCGTCCCCACCAGCTCAGGGCGCGTTCGTAGCCGACGGTGGTGGTGGGCACGGCGCCCAGGGCCTTGCCGCAGGCGCTGCCGGAACCGTGGCCGGGCCAGACCTGCACGTAGTCGGGGAGGGTCAGGAAGGTGTCGCGCAGCGAGGCGAACATCTGGCGCGCACCGGCGAAGCGGGTGCCTTCGCCGCCGGCGGCCTCGTCGAGCAGGTCGGGGCGGCCCAGGTCGCCGACGAACACGAAGTCGCCGGTCAGGATCATGCTGGGCGCGTCGCCGCGCGGGGTGTCGGTGATCAGGAAGCTCATGTGTTCGGGGGTGTGGCCGGGGGTGTGCAGCGCCTGGACGCGCACGTTGCCGACCATGAAGGACGTGTGGTGGTGCAGGGGCGCGCGGTTGCCGTCGTCGTAGGTGTACTGCCAGTCGGGGCCGCCCTCGGCGGAGAGCAGGAGCTGCGCGCCGGTCGCGGCGGCCAGTTCGCGGCTGCCGGACAGGTAGTCGGCGTGGATGTGCGTCTCGGTGACGTGCGTGACGCGCAGTTTCTGGGCGGCGGCCTCGGTCAGGTAGGTCTGGACGTCGCGGATGGGGTCGACGACCAGGCACTCGCCGGTTTTCTGGCAGCCGATCATGTAGGAGGCCTGGGCGAGGTCGGTGTCGTAGAAGCGTTTGAAGAACATGGGGTCCCTCCTTGGGTACCCCGAAGGTAAACCCCTGGGGGGTATCCAGACAAGATGTCCGGGCCTGATATCGATATTCCTGATACAAGCAATCGCCAGAGGCGAATTCAGAGGTAGGCTGTGGGCATGCGCCTCTCGCCGGACCACCTGATCACCTTCAGCGTCGTCGCGCAGCTCGGGAGCGTCACCGACGCCGCGCGGCACCTCAACCTCAGCCAGTCGTCGGTCAGCGCGCAGCTGAAACTGCTGCAACGGCAGACCGGGCAGGCCCTCTACGACCGGCACTCGCACGGCGTGACCCTGACCGCCGCCGGACTGGAACTCCTGCCGCACGCGCAGGCCGTCGCCAGTCACGCCGCCCGCGCCGCCGAGACCGTCGCCCGGCTCGGCGGCGTGCCCGCCCGCACCGTCCGGCTGGGCCTCTCGCACGCCCTGGCCGGCGCGGCCGCCCGGCTCGCCCGCAGCGGCCTCGGCCCCGGCGCGCCGCAGCGGGCCGTGCGGGTCATCAGCGGCCTGTCCGCCAACCTGACCGAACAGGTCCGCGCCGGGCAACTCGACGCCGCCATCGTCGTCGATACCGGCCTGACCGTACCGGCCCCCCTGGAATCCCGCGTGATCGGCGAGGACACCCTGATCCTGTGCGTGCACCCCGGCCACCCGCTCGCCCCGCTCGGGTACGTCGCGCCGCACAGCCTCGAACGCGAGACGTTCCTGTGGCCCTCCCCCGGTTCCGGTGTGCGCCGCCACGCGCAGCGCCTGCTGGCCCTGGCGGGCGTGGTCCCGGACAGCGAACTGGAACTCGGCAGCCTGTTCGCCGTGCACGAGGCCCTCCTGGACGCCCAGGGCGTCGCGATTCTCACGCGCGGCTTCGTGCACCGGGCCGCGCAGAGCGGCGCGCTGCGCGCCCTGGGCCTGGAAGCGCCGCAGGTGTCGGTGCCGCTGCTGCTGATCACCCCGCCCGCCGGGACGCTCAGCCCGGAGCGGCGCGCCTTCCTGTCACGCCTGCCCGCCGCGCTGGCCCCCGACCCGCCCCCGGAAGGCGCCGCGCGGTAGCCCACAGGCACTTAAGGACACGCCGATAAGAGGTTTGTGCTAGTCCGCCCGTTAGCGTGAGGTATGTACCTCGAGCAACTGCTGGTCAGTGATGACGTCATGTACCGGGCCGCGCAGGCGATCACCGTCATTCACGCGCGCCGCAGCGAAGGCTCCTGGCTGCGGATCATCGGCCTTGACGGGAACCCCACCGAACTGCTCGCCATCCGCGGCGAGCGGCTGCTGCGGCCCAGTTCCAGTATCGGCCTGCACACCGAACTGGGGCACACGCAGCACCTGCACACCCGCTGCGCCTCCCCGCTGGGCGCGGACCCCACCAACCTTCAGATGCTGACCGACTCGGGCCGCGCGCACGAACTTCAGCACGGCGCGGAGACTCCGGTCAGCACCGCCACCTGGGGGCTGGCCGGGGCGCTCGACGACCTGCACCGCGCCCGGCAGCGCCCCACCCGCAAGCTGCGCCTGTGGCGCGCACCAGCCACGCCCACCGCGCACGAGGAACAGCAGAAGGTCGCCGCGTGGACCGCGCAACTACGCGCCGCCATGCAGGCACTGGAGTTCACGCAACTGCGCAGCGTCAGCCTCGGCTGGGACGACGTGACCGAGGACATGGGCGACATGCAGGCGTCCGCCTGACCACGCCGTGGTCCGCCCCCGCCATGGTCCGCCCCCGCCGTGAGCTGATACGGACTCCGGTCGAATAGGCTGAAAAGACCGTTCAATCGGAATCCATATGAATGTGCCGTGAGCTGACCGGGCAGTGGTCCGGCGGACGGGTGGTTCAGGCGGCGAGCCGGGCCTGCTGGAACCGGCGCTGCGCGAGGCCCAGCACCCAGGTGCGGGCGGGCAGGCCGGTGCGGGGCCAGCAGTGGCAGTGGTCGCGGATGTCCTGCATGGCGTACCCCACGGCGTCCTCGACGTTCGGGAGGGCGTGGCGCTGCGCCAGGGCGTACAGGGTGGGCAGCAGTGCGCTCAGGCAGGCGCGCAGGTCGCCCTGACCGCCAATCAGGCCGCGCAGGGCGTCTTCACAGGTCAGGGGGGACTGGGGGGAACTCACTCCCCCAGTCTGAACGCTGTGGGCCGCGTGAGATGTGCCAGACTTTCATGAAGTATGACGTTAAGTGATCAGATTCGGCCCGCGGGGTGGACTGGTGGCGGCCGTCCGTGTCGGCTGCGTGGGTGTCCGGGGTGGGTCCGGGTGGGTGGCGGGCCCCTTCATGCGCCCTTTACCTACCCCCCAGGGGTATTTGACAGGGTACCCCCGGGGGGTTTACCTTCGGAAGCCTGTGCGGCAACCCGCACCCGCCCCCCCCGCTTCCCCCCCTTCCCCGAGGTTCCACACACCCATGACTGACCTGCTCGACCTGCTGCGCTCCCCCTGGCCCTGGTACGTGGGCGGCCCCCTGATCGGCCTGACCGTGCCACTGCTGCTGTGGCTCGGCAACCGCTCCTTCGGGATCTCCTCGAACCTGCGCCACGCCTGCGCCATCCTGCTGCCCGACGCGGCCAAACCCGGCTTCTTCCGCTACGACTGGCGCGCCGAACGCTGGAACCTGACCTTCGCCGCCGGACTGATCCTGGGCGGCACGCTGGCCGGACTGCTGCTCGCCAATCCCGAACCCACCCGCCTCAGCGCGGCGGGCACCGCGTCCGTGCAGGCGCTGGGCGTTCAGGTGCAACCCGGCCTGCTCCCGGCCGCACTGACCGACCTGTCGAACCCGGGCGTGTGGTTGCTGCTGGGCCTGTCGGGCCTGCTGGTGGGCTTCGGCACCCGCTACGGGGGCGGCTGCACCAGCGGTCACGCCATCACCGGCCTCAGCACCCTGCAGGCCCCCAGCCTGATCGCCACCGTCTCGTTCTTCGCGGGCGGCATCCTCAGCGCGAACCTGCTGCTGCCCGTCCTGATGAGGGCCGTCCAGTGAGCGCCCCCACCAACGACCGGATTCCCGGCGTGCACGCCACACCCGGCAGCGGCGCGCGGGCCACCACCGGCCTGCCCGTGTACCTGCTGATGGGCCTGTACTTCGGCGTGGTCCTCGTGAAATCCGAGGCGGCCAGCTGGTACCGCATTCAGGAGATGTTCCGCTTCGAGGCGTTCCACATGTACGGCCTGATCGGCTCGGCCATCCTGACTGGCATGCTCACCACCTGGCTGCTGCGCCGCAGCGGCGCCCGCAGCCTGGACGGGCAGACCATCACGGTCGCGCCCAAGGAACGCGGCTGGGTGCGGTACGTGCTGGGCGGCGCGACCTTCGGCGTCGGCTGGGGCCTGGCCGGCGTGTGCCCGGGGCCGATCTTCACGCTGCTCGGCAGCGGCGCGGCCTCCATGCTGGTCGTCCTGGGCTTCGCGCTGCTCGGCACGTACCTGTACGGCGCCGTGCGCCACCGCCTCCCCCACTGACCGGACACACGGCGCAGAGACCCACACGGCGCAGAGACCCACACAGCGCAGAGACAGCGGCGCTGGGAGAACAGCGCAGAGAGAACGACACGGAGGCGACCCGGACTCATCCCTGGTCGCCTCCGCGCCACTGTACCGGGCCGTCACGCCGGGCGGCCCGCCCGGGGTCAGGAAATAGGTTCGATCTCGGACATGGACGTGGACGCCGACTCGATCCGCTGCTGGCGCAGGTCCCCCATCGTCCGGGAGTCCAGGGCGCCCTGCGCCAGCACGATCGTCTGGCACAGCAGCATCAGCGAGCCGCTCACGCTGCCGGTCAGGGCGCGGGTCCCGGCGGCGCTCAGGACCACGCCGCGCAGACCGTCGGTCAGGATCAGCACGCTCGGCCCGACCAGCAACCCCGCCTGATCCGGGGAACTCCAGGCGCGGGCGCGGCTGGCCATCAGTTCCTCACGCCACGCGTCGGTCGCCGTCTCGGGTGCCCCGTGAGCGGCGCCCAGCACCGGACCGCCGGCGGCGCCCAGCAGCAGTTCGTCGATCGCGCCGCGCACCTCGCTGCCCTCATCGCGCCGCAGGGCCGTGAACCGCGCCACGACGCCCTCCTGCGTCAGGTGCCCGGCCTGCCAGGCGCGCACGGCGCCGCTCAGGGTTTCAGGGGCCTGCGCGCCGACCTGCGTGCTTCCTTCCGGGCCTTGTCCGGTTTCGTTCTCGCTGCTCACACTTCACCTCTTCTGGGCCGCGCGGGAATCCTCCCTGGCGCGGCCCCACCACTATAGACCCTGCCCTCCCACCGCTCCCGGCGCCCACGGGAACGGCCCGGCCGTCCACTGGGGAAGGCCGGGCCGCGCGGGTGGGTCGGATCAGGCAGGCAGGTCGCGTTTGTTGGCGCGCATGCTGGCAATCACGGCCACCACGATGAAGCCCGCGCCGATCAGGCCGGTGATGACTTCCGGGATGTGCACGTCGCGGTTCATGCTGATCAGCATGATGATCGCCAGCGCGCCGATGCCGTAGTGCGCGCCGTGTTCCAGGAACCGGTAGGCTTCCAGGGTGCCTTTCTTGACCATCATGACGGTCAGCGAACGCACGAAGATCGCGCCGATGGTCAGACCGGCGGCGATCAGGACGATGTCGGTCGTCAGGGCGAACGCGCCGATCACGCCGTCGAGGCTGAAGCTGGCGTCCAGGATTTCCAGGTACATGAAGGCGCTGAAGCCCGCGGCACCGGCCTTGGCGGTCACGTTGTCCGCCTCGAACAGGTTACCGATGGCGTCCATGACGAGGTAGATCAGCAGGCCGATGAACCCGGCGCTCAGGGCCTGGAGTTTCTCCTCGGGCGCCACGAAGTACTGCGTGATGATCAGCAGCAGCGTGCCCACGATCACGGCCTGAACGGTGTCCAGCTTGCCGATGCGGGCCAGGACGCCCTCGGTCCGCTGGAGCCAGTGCTCTTCCTTGTCGGGGTCCATGAAGTACTTCAGGAACACCATCATCAGGAACGCGCCGCCGAAGGCGCTGATGGAAACGTGCGCCTTTTCCAGCTGCTCGGCGTAGAACTCGGGCTGACTGAAGGCCGCGCGGACGACCTCGATCATGCCCAGCCCGGAGGTCAGCGCCACGATCACGATCGGGAAGATGAAGCGCATGCCGAACACGGCGATCAGGATGCCCCAGGTGAGGAAGCGGCGCTGCCACTTCTCGCTCATGGTGCGCAGGACGCTGGCGTTCACGACCGCGTTGTCGAAGGACAGGCTGATCTCCAGGACGCCCAGCAGCACGGCGATCACGAGGGCGTTCAGCAGCGCGGTCAGGGTGCTGCCCCCGCGGACGTACCCGTCCCAGGCGGCCAGCACGAGGCAGACCACGGCGACGAGGGTGGCGAAACCGAAATACTGACGGAAGGTATTCATTCTCTGGGGACTCCTGGTGGCGGGCGCGTGCCCGCCGGGTGAGGTGTGAAGAGCGCCTGACCGGCGCGGAGCGAGGCGCGGATCAGGCGCGCAGGGCTGGATGGCGGCGCCCCTCGGGCGCGGTCCGTACCAGATCATGCCGCAACGCGGCTCGTACAGTACCGCGCTACGGCATGATGGATCACAGAGGGCTCAGGCGGACCCGGATTGAACGGATTACAGAGGCATTCAATCCGGGCGGAGGCGAGTAGGAAAGAAACGGGTTCCGGATGTGGAGCCGACAATCCGGTGGGGTTCCGGATTGCTGGCGAAACAGACGGCAGTCCGTATCAGACGTTCACGCCGTAGTTGCGGGCCATCGGGCCCAGGCCGCCGGCGAAGCCCTGTCCGACCGCGCGGAACTTCCATTCGCCGCCGTGGCGGTAGATCTCGCCGAAGATGACGGCCGTCTCGGTGCTGAAGTCCTCGCCGAGGTCGTAGCGGGTGAGTTCCTGGCCGGTGTCCTCGTTCAGGATGCGGATGAACGCGCCGCCCACCTGACCGAAGTTCTGGCGGCGGGCGTCGGCCTCGTCGATGGTGACGGTCACGGCGATCTTCTCGATCTCGGCCGGGACTTTCGTGAGGTCCACGCGGACGCTCTCGTCGTCACCGTCGCCGACGCCCGTGCGGTTGTCGCCGGTGTGTTCGACGCTGCCGTCGGCGCTGCGCAGCTGGTTGTAGAAGATGAAGTCGTGGTCGCCGCGCACGCGCCCGCCTGCGGTCAGCAGGAAGGCGCTGGCGTCCAGGTCGAAGGCCTGACCGTCAGTGCTGCGCGGGTCCCAGCCGAGGCCCACGAGAATGCGTTGCAGGTTGGCGTCCTGCTTGCTCAGGGAGATGTTGCCGCCTTTCTGGAGGGAGAGAGCCATGATGTACCGTCCTTTGCTTGGAGTGAAGGGATGCCGGGGAACGTGCCCACCGATTGGGCCGACTGATGAGGCTTACAGGTGGGGGCGCATGTCGGGCAGGTTGTCGGTGTACGTGCGCCCGCGCGAGGGGGTGCCGATGGCGGTCATGGTCCAGTCGGCGCCGCTGCGCTTCAGGCTGGCGAGGATCATGGCGGTGTGGTCGCCCTGCACGCTGAGGTTGAAACGCGCGATTTCCTTGTCGCCCTGGGTGTTCACGAGGCGGCAGTAGGCGTTCTCGACCTGGTTGAAGTTCTGGCCGGTGTAGTTGTTCACGCTGAAGATCACGGTCTGCACGGCGCCGGGCAGGCGGGTCAGGTCGACGGTGATGGTCTCGTCGTCGCCGTCACCGGCGCCCGTGCGGTTGTCGCCGCTGTGGCGGACGCTGCCGTCCTTGCTCTGCAACTGCCGGAACCACACCACGTCGATCAGTTGCCCGGACGCGTCGAACATCAGGGCGTTCGCGTCGAGGTCCACGTCGACGGTGCCGCCGCCGAACCCCAGGAAGCCCTTCTTCTTGATGGCGTCCCAGCCAAGGCCCATGCGGACGGTCTGGAGGCTGGGTCCGGCTTCCTTGGCGAGGCTGATCTGCTGGCCTTTTTGCAGTGAGATGGGCATGTCGGTACTCCTTGATGGGGGGGAATGCGGGAGAGGGGGCGGTCAGGGTGAATCTACCGGATGCGCCGCGTGTCCTGACGCGCAGATGCGCCCGGTCCGCGCAGAACGGGTCAGCGCAGGATGCCGGCGGTGCGGGCGGCGCGCTGCCAGCTGTCGAGTTCGTTCACCAGCAACTCGAACAGCTGCGGGTCGGGGGTGGTGATGGGCGCCGGGACGCTGAAGAAGTCGGCGTTGTCGACCGTGCGGCCGCGCAGGTCGTCGAGTTTCTCCAGGAAGTCGAAGTTCACGCCGCCCTGGTCGATGCCCATGAACTTCCAGAAGATCGGTTCGCGGGACGAGTCGGTCATCTGGCGGATCACGGCGTCGCGGTTGCTGCTGCCGCCGTCCGTGATGAACAGCACCAGCGTGGGCAGCGCGTGCCCGGCGGCCTGGGCGTCCTCGCGGACGAGTTGCATGACCGGGCTGTAGTGCGTGCCGGCCTCCAGTTTCACGTTCAGGCGGTCCACGAAGCCGCGCGCGTTGTCCAGTGAGAGGCTCCCGGCGCGGTGGGCCTTGATCCCGAACAGGTACACGTCCACCTGTCCGTCGTCGTCCAGGCGGGCGGCGAGGGCCAGGGCGCGTTCGGCGAGGTTCTGCACGGCGCCGCTGCGGTACTCGCGGCTCATGCTGCCGCTGATGTCCAGTACGAGGTTCACGCGGTACAGCGCCTCGCCCAGCCCGCGTTTTTCCAGGCTGACGTTCGCGGTCTTGATCAGGTTGACCAGGTGCGGCTGCGTGACCGCCGCTTTTTCCAGCAGCACCCGCTGACGCTCCTTGCGGAGGTTCACGGGCGCGGACGGTGCGGGCGGGGTCGGGCCGGAGGCCGGGGCGGGGCTGTCGGCGGCCACCTCGCCTCCGAAGTGCCGGACCAGGGCGTCCAGGCCACCGTCGAAGCCCTGCGCGACCGTCGCCAGCCTCCAGGCGCCGCCGTGCCGGTAGAAGCGCACCAGCATCACGGCCTTCTCGGCACGCAGGTGCGGTTTCACGTCGAAGCTCGCGCCGCCCACCGTGACGGCCAGGGTGGAGGCCGCTGCCACCGGTTGCGTGTCGTGCGTGGCGGCCAGCACGACCTCGGTGACACTGGCGGGCAGGGCGTTCAGGTTCAGCGTGAAGGCGGTGCGTTCCCCCTGCCCGGTCAGGCGCAGGGCACCCTCGGGGCTGGCGGGCTGGTTGTAGAAGACCATGTACCGGTCGTCGGCCAGCCGCCCGTCCTGAAGGCCGAAGGCGGTCACGTCGGTGCCGGGCAGCGTGCAGTGAACCCCCACGTCCAGC
The DNA here is from genome assembly GCF_014648115.1 of Deinococcus seoulensis. Taxonomy (NCBI): domain Bacteria; kingdom Thermotogati; phylum Deinococcota; class Deinococci; order Deinococcales; family Deinococcaceae; genus Deinococcus; species Deinococcus seoulensis. The sequence continues at coordinate 5,916 of NZ_BMQM01000030.1, read as the reverse complement.
GCCGCCGGGTCCAGGTTCAGGTCCGCCAGGGGCACGCGCTGCCCCGCCTGGAGGGCCGTCACTTGCTGCCCGCCGACCACTGGAATCCGAAGCCGTAGTGCTCGTCGCAGTCCTTGTGGCCGGTGAAGTAGCGTTCTTCCTTGGTGATCTGGATCTCGCCTCCGTGATTCTCGATCTGCGCGATGGCGCAGAAGGTGCGGCGCATGTCCGGGTTGCTGAGGTTGACGCTGATCTCGTTCCCGCGCGGGTCTTTCATGGTGAGTCGGCCGCCCACGCGGGTGAAGTCGCTGGTGCCCTCGTAGATGAACGCGAAGATCAGGACCGTGTGAATCAGGTCCGGGCGGTGAATGGTGAGGTTCTCGCCGTCGCTGGCGGCGCCCGTGCGGTCGTCCTTGTCGAGCAGGATGAACGGCTCGAAACGGTCGGATCCGAAGCGGTTCCCGAGCGCCTGGATCACGCCGCGTTCGCCGTCGTTCATGACGTACATGCAGCCCAGGTCCAGGTCGGTGCGGCCGCGCAGGAACCCGCCGCCCTTGTTCCAGTTGAGGTTCACGCGGATGGGGTCGCTGCCGCCGCCCTTGCGCAGCGAGATCCGCGCCGTCTGACCGGGTTTCTCCAGCGTGATCTTCTGGAGGCTGACCGGCGCGGCAGACGGCGCGGCCGGTGTGGGGGCGGGCGCGGGTTCCGGGCGGGGCCGCTCGCGTTTGAAGTTCAGGCCGCCGGACGCGGAGGGCGTGGCCGTGGGGGTCGGCGTGGGAGGCGGGGCCGGTGCCGGTGCAGGAGCTGGGGTTGGTGCAGGGGCCGGTGCGGGCGGCCGGGCGGCGGGCGTGTCGGCCACCTGACCGCCGAAGTGCCGCACCAGGGCGTCCAGGCCGCCGTTGAAGCCCTGCCCGACTGCCCCGACGCGCCACACGTCCTTGTGGTACACGTCGAGGAGCATCACGGCCCGCTGCGCCTGAAAGTCACGCCCGGTCACGCGGTACGAGGCGACGGGCGCGCCGCCCAGGTGCACGGTCACCTCGGCGTGGTCGATCTGCCCGAACGACGCCGCGCCGTCCACCGTGGCGGCCAGACTCAGGCGACGCACGCCGGGCGGCAGGGCGCCCAGGTTGGCGGTGAAGGTCTTCTCGCCGCGCGCGCCGCCCTGCATGGCCAGCGCTCCCTCGGGCGAGCGGGGCTGGTTGTAGAAGATCATGTACCGGTCGTCGGTCAGGCGGCCCTGGTCGTCCAGGCCGAACAGGATCAGGTCGTACTCGGGGGCGGGACCGGTCACGCGGGCCGTGACGCTCAGGGTGGTTCCGGCGCCCAGGTCGGCGAGGCGGGCTTTCTGGCCCGTCTGGAAGGTCAGCATCGGCGGGTCTCCGGGGTCAAGGAAAGGAGGGCGGGCCAGCGGGTGCGGCCCTCCCTCCGGGGATGGTGTGGATGGCGAGGCGGGCAGGGGCCTGAACGGCGCGGGCATTCCACGCGCCGTTCAGGCGGCGGGATTCAGACGTTCACGCCGAAGTTGCGGGCCAGCGGCGCGAGGCCCCCGGCGTAGCCCTGACCGACCGCGCGGAACTTCCAGTCGGCGCCGTTGCGGTAGACCTCGCCGAAGATCATGGCGGTGTCGGTGCTGGCGTCCTCGGACAGGTCGTAGCGGGCGATCTCGGCGCCACCGGCCTTGTTCATGATGCGGATGTACGCCTTGCTGACCTGACCGAAGTTCTGGCCGCGCGTGTCGGCCTCGTGGATGGTGACGCACACGGCGATCCTGTCCACGTCGGCGGGCACGCCCGCGAGGTTCACCTCGACGGTCTCGTCGTCGCCGTCGCCCTGGCCGGTGGTGTTGTCACCGGCGTGCGTGACGCTGCCGTCGCTGCTGGTCTTGTTGTTGTAGAAGATGAAGTCGCTGTCGCTGCGGACCTTGCCGCTGGCGTTGAGCAGGAACACGCTGCCGTCCAGGTCGAACTGCTGCCCGTCGGTGACGCGGGGGTCCCAGCCCAGGCCGATGGTGATGGCGCTGAGGCCCGGGGCCTCCTTGGAGAGGGAAACGTTGCCGCCTTTGGAAAGGGATACTGCCATGCTGTCCTCCTGGATACGGCCCGCCGGTGCGGGCGCCGTGAGTGGAATGTGGGGGGGTGCGGCGGCGCGCCGAGTCCGGCGGCACCGTTTCCCCTTACGCGAGTCTGACGCGCCCGGTTCCCGTCCGGCACGCCGTCCGGCAGATCCTTAAGACAGGCTAAAGATCGGCCGGTCGGGCGTACAGGTCTTCCAGGCGCGCCGCGACGTTCTTCAGGTGGTCGCCCAGCCGCTCGGCGCTGCGCCACCACGCGGCGGCGGCCAGCGCGCCGGGACCGCCGGGCCGGGCGATCAGGTCGGTCATGGCGGCCCCGAAGCGGGCGTCCACGCGGGCGTCCAGTTCCCGGACCTGCGCGGCCAGCGTGGCGTCGCCGGGCAGGGTCGCGGCGCGCAGCGTGGCGGCCATCAGGGTCAGGTCGCCCAGGACCAGCGTGCCCTCGGGACCGGCGGCGCCGAGGTCGCGTGACAGGTGCCGGGCGTAATCCCCGGCGCGTTCCAGGTCCGGGGTGCTCTGCAGGATCAGCACGGTCAGACGCAGGTCGCGCGCCACCGGGGATTGCAGGGCCAGCAGGCGCAGCACGCCCTGCACGGCCTCCCGCTCGGCCGCGTCGATCTGCCGGTCCAGGGCCTGCACGTCGGCCTGCACCTGCGCCGGGTCGCGGTGCGGGTCGCCCATCAGGCGCAGCTGCGACACGAGGTTGTCCTGCATGGTCAGGAACTGACCGCGGACCGTGCTCAGCTGCTCGTCCAGGCGGGCGGTCATGGGCTCAGCCGAAGCGCCCGGTGACGTACGCCTCGGTGCGTTCGTCGCGGGGGCTGGTGAACACCTGATCGGTCACGCCGTGCTCGACGAGGTCGCCGTTCAGGAAGAAGCTGGTGGTGTCGCTCACGCGGGCCGCCTGGTGCATGTTGTGCGTGACGATCACGATGGTCGTGACCTTCTTCAGGTCGCTCATCAGGTCCTCGATCTTGGAGGTGCTGGCCGGGTCGAGGGCGCTGGTGGGTTCGTCCATCAGCAGGATCTCGGGTTCGACGGCCAGCGCGCGCGCGATGCACAGGCGCTGCTGCTGCCCGCCGCTCAGGCCGGTCGCGGGGGTCTTGAGGCGGTCCTTGACTTCCTCCCAGAGGGCCGCGCCGCGCAGGGAGCGTTCGGCGATTTCCATCAGGCGTTTCTGGTCGCGGATTCCGGCGAGTTTCAGGCCGGACACGACGTTGTCGAACACGCTCATGGTCGGGAAGGGGTTGGGTTTCTGGAAGACCATGCCCACGCGGCGGCGCATGTTCACGGGGTCCACGCCGGGGCCGTACACGTCCTGCCCGTCAAGGGTGATGGTGCCCTCGACGCGCGCGCCGGGCGTGAGGTCGTGCATGCGGTTGATGGCGCGCAGGAAGGTGGTCTTCCCGCAGCCGCTGGGGCCGATCAGGGCGTTCACGGTGCCGCGCTGCACGTCGAGGTTCACGCCCCGGACGGCCTGCTTGTCTCCGTAGTAGATGTTGACGTTCTTCGCGCTGAGGATGGGGGTCATGTGGCTCCTGAAAGTGCCGCGCCGGGCGGCAGGAAGGTGAGGTTTGGGGAGACGGGAGGTGAGGGGGCCGTTACTTGCGGCGGCTGGCGCGGCGGGCGAGCAGGCTGGTCAGGAAGATCAGGGTGATCAGCAGCAACGCCCCGGCCTTGGCAAGGCGCTGGTTCTCGTCGTAGGCGCTGGTGGCGCCCCGGTAGATTTCGAGCGGCAGGGCGCTCATGGGTTTGCTGGGGTCGAGGTTGATGCCGCTGTTCCCGAAGGCGGTGAACAGCAGCGGCGCGGCTTCACCGGCCACGCGGGCCAGGGCCAGCATCACGCCGGTCACGATGCCCCCGGCGGCGGCGGGCAGCACGATGCGCAGCGTGACCAGCCACTTGGGCAGGCCCAGCGCCAGTCCGGCCTCGCGGACGGTCAGCGGCACCAGTTTCAGGACTTCCTCGGTGGTGCGCACCACGATGGGAATCATCAGGAAGCCCAGCGCCAGCGCCCCGGCGAACCCGGAGAAACCGAACTGAAGCACGATCAGGCCGTAGGCGACCAGGCCCATCACGATCGCGGGAATGCCGGCCAGCACGTCGCTGATCATGCGGACGGTCGGCATCAGCGGGTGGCGGGGGTACTCGGACAGGAAGATCCCGCCGGACACGCCCACGAGCACGCCGATCACGCTCGCCAGGGCCAGCATCTCGATGCTGCCCAGGATGGCGTTGGCGAGGCCGCCGCCCGTCTCACCCTCGGGCGCGGGAACTTTCGTGAAGAAGTCCAGGTTGATCGCGCCGACGCCCTCTTTGATCAGGTAGAAGAAGATCAGGATCAGGGGCGCCACGACCAGCAGGGTCGCGAGCAGGATCAGGCCGCCCATCACGGTGTTCTGGATGCGGCGCGCGGGACTCAGGGTGCGTCCGGCGGGGGCGGCCACGCGGGTGGGTGCGGAGGTCACTGGATCCCCTTGGGCGTCAGGCGCGCGATGATCAGGCGCGCGACGTAGTTAACGACGACACTCAGGAAGAACAGCGTCAGGCCCAGCGTCACGACCGACGAGCGGTGCAGGGTTTCCTGCGCGTCACCGAACTGGTTGGCGATCACGGACGCCATGGTGCTGGCCCCGCCGAACAGGCTCTTGATGATGTCCTGGCTGTCCCCGATGACCATGGCGACGGCCAGCGTCTCGCCGAGCGCGCGGCCCAGCGCGAGGATCACGCCGCCCATGATGCCCGCGCGGGCGTACGGCAGGATGGCGCGCGAGATGACTTCCCACTTGGTGGCGCCCAGCGCGTACATCGCCTCGCGCTGCTCCTGCGGCACCAGCCGGATCACGTCACGCGCGACCGACGCGGTGTACGGCAGGATCATGACGGTCAGGATGATGATCGCCAGCGCCAGCCCGCGCCCGTCGAAGGAACTGGGGACGAAGAAGCACTGCAGGTTCGTGGAACCGCTGTCCCACAGGTTCTTGCAGGAGGTGTACAGCGCGATCTTGTCCGGCGACTGGAAGAACCCCTGCTCCCAGCGGCTCAGGATGGGCGCGATCACGAACAGCGCCCACAGGCCGTACACGACGCTGGGCACGGCGGCCAGCAGTTCGATCAGGTACCCGACCGGGTTCGCCAGCCACTTCGGGGCGTACTCGGCCACGAACAGCGCGCTGGCAATCGCCAGGGGCACGCTGATCGCCAGGGCCACCAGACTGGTGACCAGGGTGCCCGTGATCATGGCGACCGCGCCGTACGTGCCGGTGACCGGGTTCCAGGTGCGCTGCGTGAAGAAGTCCAGCCCGAACCGTTTCAGGGCCGGGAGGGACTCGGTGCCCAGCTGGTACACGCTGAGCAGGAAGATCAACACGATGATGGACGCCAGGGCCAGGATCAGGATCTCGAACAGCCGGTCGCTCCGGCTGGACAGGGACGCCTGGGCGGGCGGGCGGGCAGGTGACTGTGTAGGTTCGCTCATGGTTTCATGACCCCTCCGGGGCGATTTGACATCAGTTCACACGGGTCATGTCAGGCCCACGTCATATGAGCTGACACGGGGCAGACACTTCCCCCCGCTTCCCCCACGGGGGGCGTGAATTCGGGCGGCCCCGCATCACGCAGGGCCGCCCGACCAGTGAACACCGGATCAGGGGTTCAGAATTTCTTGCCGTTGTAGGTCATGCTGGCGATGATGCTCTTGGCTTTCGCGGCCGCGTTACTCGGCAGCGGCGCGTAATCCAGTCCCTCGTTGTACTTCTGACCGTCCGTCACCATCCACGTCAGCAGTTTCTTCAGCGTCCCCGCCTGACCTGCGCTCCGACCACCGTAGTTCTGCTCCTGGTAGAAGATCACGTACGTGAAGC